>JAGHTV010000101.1 GCA_018065165.1 Candidatus Sodaliphilus fimicaballi
GTTTACTTTTATATTTATAATATGCTATATGTATAAATTTAGGTGTAAATTTGCAAAAGAAACATTAAGCTACAAATAAACCAAAACCAAATAAAATAACTAATTGTTTAACCAAATTTTCATTACATCCCTAAAATGAAATTGCTGAAAAAAAATTTCCTTAGAGGCTTAGCGCTTGCTGCGTCTATGCTTCTGTGTGTTGCTTCGGCTTATGCTCAAGTAACAGTTAAGGGACAAGTGCTGGACGAGACCAATCAGCCCGTGATTGGCGCGTCGGTTCTTGTTCTGGCAAACAACAGCGGAACAGCTACCGACTTTGATGGCTTGTTCACTGTTAAAGTTCCCAACAATTCATCAAAGATTCGCGTATCTTACATGGGCTACAAGACCGTTGAGGTCACTGCAGCCAACGCAGGTAAGATCGTTCTTGAGCCCAGTGCTGCCAACCTCGACGAGGTAGTAGTAATTGGTTATGGTGCCGTTAAGAAAGGCGACGCTACAGGTTCAGTTATGGCTATCCACCCCGACGAGCTCAACAAGGGTAACCGCGTGAGCGCACAAGACGCTCTCGTTGGTAAGGTGGCTGGTGTGAACGTAGTTCCTGGTACAGGTGCTCCTGGCGAGGGTGCTACAATCCGCATCCGTTCAGGTGCTTCACTCAGTGCAAGCAACGATCCCCTTATCGTTATCGACGGTGTGCCCGTGGACAACTCAGGCATCAATGGTGCAACCAACGTTATCGGTTCAATCAACCCCGAGGACATTGAGACTTTCACCGTATTGAAGGACGCAAGTGCAACCGCCATCTACGGTTCTCGTGCATCTAACGGTGTCATCGTTATCACTACCAAGAAGGGTGGCGACAACATTAAGGTTACTTACAGCGGCAACTTTGCTATGGGTACTCCCTCTAAGTTCCTCAAAGTTCTCTCAGCAGAGGAGTTCAAGGCCTTTGTTCCCACAGTAACTGGTGTTCCCAGCGACGTTAAGTTTGGCGACGCTACCACCGACTGGCAAAAGGAAGTTACTCGCAACTCATTCAGCACCGACCAGAACCTCTCAGTTTCTGGTTCGCTCAAGACTGCTGCTTTCTCAAGCCCCTATCGCGTTTCAGTAGGTGTTACTGGTCAAAATGGTATCATCAAGAACAGTAACTACAACCGTTACTCACTGGGCTTGAACCTCGCTCCCTCATTCCTTGACAATCACCTGACAGCCGTTCTCAATGGTAAGGTATCTTACGAGGACAACAACCGCGTTAGTGGTTCGGTTATGAACGAGGCTATTGGTTACGATCCCACTCGTGCTCCCAAGACTGGTAGTGCAACTGCATCAACCGATCCCGGTCTTGGTTACTTCATCTGGACTAACGGTGGTGCTCCCATGGCAATCCAGCCCAACAACCCCGTTTCTATTATCGAAACAGACAAGCGCAAGAACAACGTGCTCCGCTCAATTGGTAGCGCAGCTATCACTTACAAGGTTCATGGTCTTGAGGACCTGAAGCTTAATGTTAACGCTGGTTACGATGTACTGAAGAGTACTTATGACGAGGACGTTCCCGACCTGGCTGGTAACATGTACACTGGCAACCAGAAGGACGGTACAGGTCTCATGAGCCGTTCAACTCAAAAGAAGCGCAACTACTTGCTCGATGTATTTGCAAACTATGACAAGACATTTGGCGACCACACCCTCGGCGTTATGGCTGGTTATGGTTGGCAACACTTCTGGAAGAAGTTTGACGAGACCAAGCAAGATCCTCGTGGCAACGAGCTCGCATCTCCTTACCACAGCGAGAGTGAGTACTACCTGCTCTCATTCTATGGTCGTTTGAACTACTCATACGACAACCGTTACCTTGCTACCTTCACCCTTCGTGACGATGCATCATCACGCTTTGCAAAGAAGAACCGTTGGGGTCTGTTCCCCTCAGTTGCACTTGCATGGCGCATCGCCGAGGAGGACTTCTTCAAGGAGCAAAACGTGATGTCACACCTCAAGCTCCGTCTTGGTTTTGGTGCTACTGGTCAACAAGATATCATCAACGACTACCCCTACATGGGTACTTACAGCTACTCATATGACGAGTCTTCTTACAAGTTTGGCGACAAGTGGTACAACATGATTCGCCCCAATGGCTATGATGCTAACATCAAGTGGGAGACAACCTCTACTTACAACGTGGGTCTTGACTATGGCTTCGTGGGCAACCGCATCTATGGTTCAATTGACTACTACAAGCGCTACACTAAGAACCTGCTTAACACCATCAACGTGGTATCAGGTACCAACTTCTCTTCAGTTGTAACAACCAACATCGGTAAGATGGAGAACGAGGGTGTTGAATTCTCAATCAACGCCGTTCCCGTTAAGACTGCCGACTTTGAGTGGACACTCGGTTTCAACTACACTTGGAACACATCTAAGATTACTAAGCTCAACACTATCGACAGCGAGAGCAACTACGTGACTACTGGTTCTATCTCAGGTACTGGTAAGTATGTTCAGGTATTCATGGTTGACAAGCGCCCCTACACATTCTATCTTGCACAACAGGCTTATGACGAGGCAGGCAAGCCCATCGAGGGCAAGTATGTACAGCCCGACGGCACAATCTCTTCTACTGAGACTCGCTATGCTACCGACAAGTGCGCTCTTCCCAAGTCATTCCTTGGCTTCAACACTACTCTCAAGTACAAAGATTGGGATCTCTCAATCGCTGGCCACGGTGCACTTGGCTTCTATGTTTACAACTATGTGAAGGCCGACGAGTATATCACAGGTGTATATAGCGACCAAGGTTACTATAGCAACATCCTCAAGTACACTCGCGACAATGGCTTCCAAATCCAACAGCTCTACACCGACTACTGGCTTGAGAAGGGTGACTTCTTCCGCATCGACAACATCACTCTGGGTTACACATTCAAGAAACTGTGGAGCAAGTCATCGGCACTGCGCGTGACTCTGGGCGTTTCTAACCTGTGCACATTCACAGGCTATGACGGTATCGATCCTGAGCTGAGCAACGGTATCGACCGCAACGTTTATCCCCGTCCCCGCACTTACAACTTGGGTCTTAACTTAACATTCTAATTAACAAAACAACGATAAAACGATGAAAAAATATATTTATTCATTCGCGTTGGCGCTGATAGCTGCTGTTGGTCTGACATCTTGTCTCAATGACCTTGACACAGCGCCTCTTGATGACAACGACTTGGTTGAAACCGAGGTTTACAAGACTGCCGATGGCTACATGGGCGTTCTTGCAAAGTGCTACGGTTCACTCATCCTCACTGGCCAAAAAGGCGGTGATGGTGGTAATGGTGACCTTGAAGGCGCCAATGAGGGTTATTCAGGTTATGTACGCCTCATGTTCTACCTCGAGGAGCTCAATACCGACGAGTTCTTGATGCCTTCAAGCTCTAACGGCTTGCGCAAGATGCTCAACCTGCAATGGGATGCAAGCAATGCACCTGTTATCACATGGACTTACCAACGTCTTTACATGTGTATCGCTTACTGTGACGAGTTCCTGCGTCAATGTACTCCCGAGAAGATTCAAGAGCGTGGCCTGCAAAGCGAACTTGGTGGCAAGTGCCATGAGATGCGTGCCGAGGCTCGCTTCCTGCGTGCTTACTGCTATGCACAGCTGTGCAACCTCTTTGGTGGTGTTCCCTATGTTGACGAGAACACTCAAGTATCTGACCTTCCCTCTCAAATGACTCGCAAGGAGACATTTGAATATGCCGAGGGCGAGCTCAAGGCTATCCTGGGCGAGACCACAAGCGAGGATGTTCTGGGCGACGCTGGTGCAACCGAGTATGGCCACGTAAACAAGGCTGCTGCTTGGTTCTTGCTCAGCCGTATGTATCTCAACGCTAAGACTTGGATCGACACTGACCGCTACAACGATTGTCTCACTTATGCTAAGAAGGTTATCGAGTGTGGTAAGTATCCCCTGGCAAGCGACTATCGCCACATCTTCCTGGCCGACAACAACACTTGTCAAGAGATCATTTGGCCCCTCGTACAAGATGGTCTGCGCGCTCAAAGCTCAGCAGGTACCAACTTCTACGTAAAGGCATTTGTCAACGGTGCTATGGACGGCCTGTACCAAACTGGTGTTGAGACTCGTGGTTGGGGTAACGTACGCGCCAAGATGACACTGAGCGACAAGTTTGACGCTGCCGACGTAGCTTTCAGCCTCACCGACACTTGGGGCAACAACAAGAACGACAAGCGCGCTCAATTCATGACTGCACTTAGCGGCCAGAAGAAAGAGACTTGCGACGACAAGGGCGCTATGACAAGCACATTTACTTGCGGTTATGGCTACATCAAGTGGCGCAACGTGACCAAGGATGACAAGGTGTGCGCTTCAGGTACACAGTACACATCAATCGACTTCCCCGTGTTCCGCAGTGCTGATGCTTACCTCATGGCTGCTGAGGCTATCCTGCGTGGTGCTAATGGCACACGCACCGAGGCTCTCAACTATGTTAACGAGGTTCGCGAGCGTGCTTACATGACTGGCAAGTATGCTAAGACAGGCGTTAAGGAAGGTGTAGGCGCTGACATCACCGACAGCGAGCTCACACTCGACTTCCTGCTGGCTGAGCGTTCACGCGAGTTGGCTTCAGAGATCACTCGCCGTACCGACCTCATCCGCTTTGGCAAGTTCACCAAGGGCAACAACTGGGACTGGAAGAATGCAGTATTTGCTGGTGCCGATGTTGAAGATTATCTCCAAATCTTCCCCATCCCCGAGGCTGAGTTGACTAACAACTCTACACTCCAGCAAAACCCCGGCTATCCCGTAAATAAGAAATAATACGCACATTTAATAGTTAGGTGGCAGAGGTCCAATGAAAACTGGTTTCTGCCACCTTTTCTTAAAGATGATGAAGAAATTATTTATCATATCGGTCCTGATAGGCCTCGCAAGCACAGCATGGGCTCAGAATACCAAGGAAGAGATTTTTGAAAACCTCGACCGTGCAGGCGCCGTTTACTATGCCTACCCCGTTCACGTGCAACAGCAAGTGACCGCTCCTCCCAAGGGTTATGAACCATTCTATGTGAGCCACTATGGCCGTCACGGTTCTCGCTACCTGATCAACGATAACGACTACAAGCGAGTGCTCGACCTGATGCAGAAGGCTCACGATGCAGGTGCACTCACCCCACTGGGCGAGGACGCACTGCAACGCATCAAGAAGGTGTGGGCGTTGAGCGAGGGCTACGGAGGTGCCCTCTCACCCCTGGGAGCACGCCAGGCTCACGACATAGCTGTGAGACTGTACAACGCTTACCCACAAATCTTCAAGAATGGTGGCAAGGTAACAGCACGCTCTACAGTGTCGTTGCGCTGCTCACTCACCATGAGCGCATTTTGCGAAGGCCTCAAGGAGAACAACCCACTGCTGCAAGTCACTCGCGAGTCGAGCAACAAGCACATGAGTTACCTCAACTACCACAGCCCCGAGTCATGCGATTTCAACGACAAGGGTCCCTGGCGCGAGGAGTACCGCAAGTTTGAGCAAGCTCACGTCAAGGGCGAGCGCCTCGCCTCTACCCTATTCAACAGCGACGAGTACATACTCAAGAACATCAACCCCATGGAACTGGCTTGGGGATTCTACTGGCTGGCTGTTGACATGCAGGACACCGAGACTGGCGTATCGTTCTACGACCTGTTCACCAAGCAGGAGTTGTTTGACATCTACCAGACGTTTAACTACCGCTTCTATATCACCGACGCCAACTATGCCGGTGGTCGCGGTTTGGCTTATGAGAACATTCACCCATTGCTGCGCAACATCATAGCTGGTGCCGAGGCTGCCATTGCAGGCACAGGCGATGTGGCAACACTGCGATTTGGTCACGACGGCAACCTGCTGCCCCTCACAGGCGTGCTGGGTCTCAAGGATTGCTACAAAAGCGTGAGCAACCCCTACGAGTTCTACAAGGTGTTTGCAGCATGGAAGATTGCCCCCATGGCAGGTAATGTACAAATCATCTTCTTCCGCAACAAGAAGAATGATGTGATATGCAAGTTCCTGCTCAACGAGCAAGAGACCGAGGTTCCCGCAGTAAAGACCGAAATCTTCCCCTTCTATCACTGGAGCGATGTCAAGAACTACTACGAGACACAGGTCTTAAAATAACACACATTTATAGTTTTTTCCTGCACTATTAATGCAAGTGGCGAGGCTCAGTAAAACGGCCCCGCCACTGTTTTTTACTTACAAAATTTACAATACTCACAATCATAACCATGATAAAACTTGTAGCATGAATAGAAAACCGCCACTGGTAACCCAACAGCGGTAATTATAAAATATCCTCATTACTTCTCTATTTTTGAGAAAATCAGTCAAAGGTGACTAATATATCTTGCATATATGGAGAAAAATTATAAAAATCTTCATTTTTTCTCTATGATTTGATTGATATTGAAATAAAAGTAGTAACTTTGCATTCACAAATATTTGATAAATTTGTGAATAGATTTGTATTAAACTACAATGGTAACTATTGAGAATAAAATACTTAGCAGCTTAAAGAAGTGCGGAAGGGGTACAGTATTCTTTCCGGATAGGTTTGCTCGCTATTCATCATCGGATAACATACGCAAGGCTCTTGAGATATTAAAGTCCAAAGAGCTTATTATAAATGTTGCCCGGGGTATATATTGTTATCCTAAAATTGACAAGCTATTGGGACTTGGGGTAATCTTACCATCAGTCGATGATATTGTAAATGCAATAGCCAAGCGTGACCATATAAAAGTTGTACCAACAGGTGTACATGC
>JAGHTV010000100.1 GCA_018065165.1 Candidatus Sodaliphilus fimicaballi
TTTTACTTTGGATTTGTTACAATATTTTCACAAACATTTGTATATCAATATAAAAATACATACCTTTGCAATTGATAAAAATCACTTAGAATTATGTTTGAAAGAAAGGCTTTAACATGGTTGCGGTCGTGGCGCGACAAGAAGGGGCGTAAACCACTCGTTATCAGAGGGGCACGACAGGTAGGCAAGACATCTTTGGTTGAGATGTTTTCAAAGGAATTTGACTGTTACTTGCGTTTTAACCTAGATGTAGCCGACGACCTTAAGTTCTTTGAAAAGGAGCAATCGGTTATGGACTTGTACAATCTCCTGTTGGCTTCTCGAAACAAGACAAAAAGTAAAGGTTCTACCTTGATATTCATTGACGAAGTACAAAATTCCCCTATTGCGATAAAGATGCTGAGGTATTTCTATGAAGAGTTACCCCACGTTTATGTTATTGCCGCTGGTTCGCTTCTCGAAACAATGCTAGACCGAAACAAGCAAATCAGCTTCCCCGTGGGTAGAGTTGAATATATGGCTCTCAGACCCTGCACATTCGACGAATTCCTAGGAGCAATGGGAGAAACTACGCTTCAAGATATGCTCCGCAATGCCCAAGTGCCAGAAGCCTTACATCCTCACATGATGAAATTGTTCAACAAGTATTCACTCATAGGCGGCATGCCCCAGATTGTGGCCGAATATGTAGAGGCTCAGGATATTATAGCGCTTAATTCAACCTACCAGTCACTTATAGCCGGTTATATGGATGATGTGGAGAAATATTCGAAGTCTGAGACGCTTCGCAACACTATCAGGCACATTATCACTAACGGATGGAACTTTGCCGACGAGCAGATCACATTTGAGCACTTTGCATCTTCCAACTACAAAAGCCGCGAGGTAGGCGAGGCAATGAGAACGCTGCAAAAGACACTATTGCTTGAGTTGGTTTATCCGTCGGTTGAAACCAATTTGCCAATTATTCCTGATATGAAAAAGCGCCCCCGATTAATGTGGATAGATACAGGACTTGTCAATTATGCCGCTGGCGTGCAATCGGAGTTGTATGGTGTAGCAGATCTCAACGACGCCTGGCGTGGAAAGATTGCCGAGCACATCGTGGGTCAAGAACTCTTGGGACAAACTAACTCCTTCCTCGAAAAAAGAGCTTTCTGGGTTCGTGACAGCAAGAACTCGCAAGCCGAGTTAGACTACCTCTACAACAGTTCTCGATTTGGCCTCGTCCCCGTCGAAGTAAAGTCTGGAAGCAATGCCCATTTAAAGTCGTTACAGGCATTTATGCTTGATTCCAAGAGCAATTGTGCAATTCGTTTCTGGAACAAACCCGCTCGAAAAGATATGGTGCTTGTCAAAAAGAAAGACAAAGATGGTGTTGTTGAAAAAAGCAAAGAATACACACTGTATAGTTTGCCATACTACTATGCCGGGCAGATAGAAAAATTCTTGGAACAAAACAATAAATAAAATCTAGGGGGTGCGCGTCATCAAGTCAATTGATTAATTGACATTAGTTTATATCTTGCTGATAATTAGTGAGCCTGCGGCGTTACCTAGTATCCATACTGGCAGCTGCGCACACCACAATGTACCGTTCATTGCAAGGTAACCATAGTTGGCCACGCAGTGGTCAAAACCACACAAGATGAAAATTGCCACCGGGAAAATGACGGTGAGCAAATTCTCGCTACGCTTGTATCCCTCAACGGCTATATACATGAGCATACCGCAGCCCACAGCCTTAACGAAAGCCGAGAGCAGCGACTCGGACATCTTTGCCTCACACAGGCTGGTGGTGTCAAGATAGAGTTCGCCATAACGGTTAAACACATAGCACAGCAACCCTATACCCACAAAGTTCCATGCAAGGCACCACAACAGGGTTGCATACTCTCGTCCGACGGTGAAGTTCAGGTAACCTATCTTACCTGTAAACAACCAGCGTTTTTGCAAAATCACAGTGATGAGACCCAGGCTGAACAGTACCGAGCCCAGCAGGCCTCCACCTACCGACAAGTTGGCAATGCAACCCAAACCTATCAATATACCTGCAATAAACGAGTCGCGAGCTATGCTTTTCAATTCTTTCATTGTGCAAAGTGAGTTAAAACTAATTTAGTGCTTACAAAGATAGCACAATATTTCGATTCATAGAGCATAGCCTAGCAAGGTAATTGCCCCTCCCCTTTCGTTTTTCACAAAAATTTAGTATCTTTGCAAATTGAACAAAAGTATTCAAAAATGAAGGAAGATAACGAAGAACTTGAACTGAACAACGAACTGCCCGAGCAGGACGGCGAGGACAATGCCGCTGCCACTCAAGACGAAGGCGGTGAAGCCGGACACTCGGCCTATCAGGTTCCCAAAGATAAGAAACTGGCTCTCTCAGGCATGTATGAGAACTGGTTCCTAGACTATGCCAGCTATGTGATTCTGGAGCGTGCCGTACCTCACATCGAGGACGGTTTCAAGCCAGTACAACGTCGCATCATGCACGCCATGAAGGAGGCCGACGA
>JAGHTV010000071.1 GCA_018065165.1 Candidatus Sodaliphilus fimicaballi
GACCCTACGCATGTTGACAGAGGTTCGCTGGTCGCGGCACGGGCTTCGCCCACTTACCGCTGCTCACTCTGCCGAGCTCGCTACGCTCGGTTATAGTTCGCACTCGCTCACAACACGCGCTTCCAGCGCAACATTGAAAACAACGCAGACAACATGTAAATAATAGACTTTTAAATAGCCTTTATAGCTCTACCCTATTAACGCTTAAACATTGAGGATGATGTCGATGATAGCGTTCATGTCGGCCACGTCGACCAGACCGTCGCCGTTGACGTCAGCTACAGTAGTCTTAGTCTGTAAGCTCAAAATCATATCGATAACAGCATTGACATCGGCAATATCAACCACGCCGTCGCCGTTAACGTCGCCCTTGATACCTTCGCCCATAATGCGAATATTGATGGCTGTTGCCGAGTCATAATGGCTTCTCATATAAGATTCTCCCATATAGATGTAAGCACCTTTGGGTGAAGGCACAAACTGATTGCTTTCATAGTTGAATGCATATCCGTTTATACTGCTTACATCGACCTTAGGCGTGCAGCACACGGCATTGAGCAAGTTGCTTGAAGGAGCCGACACAGTACCAGTGGCACGCTGCAAGCGGTAAACCTTGTTGGGAGTGAGATCCTTGAGCATCAAGCCGGTTTCCTTGGGAGTTTGTTTCACTTGTTTCAGGTAAACAGTCTTTTCGGCGGTCTTGTAATTGTCGGCTACATAGGCCTTTATACCGCTTTTCTCCCAATCGATGGGTAGGTAGACAGCAGCAGCCAGGTTAGTTTGAGCAGTCTGGATATAGGCGTTGAGCTGGTCAGTGAGCTTGGTTTGGTCATCCCATTTGTTCCAGTACCACGAAGCCTCGTTCATAAGTCCATAGATGCGGGGCCAGTAGGCATAGCACATAAAGTTGGCGGCATTGAGTCCGTAGAACTGTCCGCCATAGGTGCGAGCCACAGGAATATCGTTGTTATCATCAAGGAACAATTCAGTAAGCTTGGGGCATGATACAAAAGCAGCCTTGCCTATATAACGGCACGATGCGGGCACGGTGAAACTGCCTGTGATATTGGTTCCGTAGAATGCATAGTTACCGATATTCTCAAGTCCTTTCATATTTGTAACCTTAAATTCAGTAACATTGTTGCACCCAACAAACGCACTATCGCCAATCTCGGTCATATAGTACTTTTTGTTGGCCTGACAATTGCGGTCAATCTCGTACAGGCTACCTGTCCATGAATTGTATGTACTATTGCCTATGTATGGGTTATAGACATACTTTGCAGTACCATCATAAGTCACACCGTCCACAATAAGCGGCTCGGTGCTGGTGACTGTCATGTGATAGGGGTTAGTTGTGCTATTGTTGCCGTTGTAGGCAAAGTCGTAAGCACCTTCAAGCACGGTAAACTTGTTCCAGTAGGAATCGCTTTTATAGTTGGCCGATTGCCCGACGGGAACATAGAGTTTGCATCCTGTAGGTATCTGATATGTGCTTCTCAGATTACCTATTTTGCCCCAGGGGCAGTTGAGGAAGACCTCGGTGAGGGTACTGTTGCTTGACACAAAACTATTGGCAACTTCATTGGCCGATGACGGAACGAAAACCCTTGTCAGTGCATTGCCGCCAAAGGCACTGGAAGAAATCCTCTTAATGCCGTAAGGCAGCACAATATCGCCGGTGAGGCCACAGCCATAGAATGCCTCTTGGCCGATGTATTTGAGGTTGGCATTGAACGTCATCCCTATGAGTTTTTTCTGGCCATAGAAGGCGAACATGCTCAGTTGGCTGACGTGTTGGCCCAGCACAAGTTTTGTGTCATAGGCCTGCTCCTCGGGGAACACATGTTCGCCGATGGTGACCACGGCATACTTCTTTCCGGTCGGCGTATAGGTGATAAAACCGGGAACGGTGAGTGTTCCGCTGGCCTTGGAGTTGGTCTGGAATACGAGTTCGGCCCATCCGTCATACTGCACACCGTTGTATGTGTTGCTGTTGTCGTGGAGGGTGTAGCCGGTGGCACATGTTGAACCGGTGATTTCCTTGAAGTCATTCTGTAACCAGTCATACGAACCCTTCTTAATCGTTTTCCATTCCTTCCATCCCTCGCAAGAACTGTAGGATGCATAGGCCGGGCGGTAGAGCGTTGTCTTCTTGCAATTATAGAACATGTAGGCAGTAGCATTAGTGGGCTCACTAAGGTTGCAATAGAGTGTTGCCAGGTTGGTACAATTGTAGAACACACCGTCCTTCGTTCCTGTAGCTGTGCTGGGAATCTTGGCAATGGAGAGCGATTTGCAGTTTTGGAACGCATATTGTCCAATCGTAACAAGGCCGTAGGGAAGGTAGATTTCTTCTATGATACTGTTGCCATAGAACGCACGCTCGTCGATGGTGGTCATGGCCGAGGGGAAGTTGCTTTCGCGCATTATCTTCAATCCGCGCCCTTCGGGGCAGCGATAGAGTATTTTCTGATTCTTGCTGTAAAGCATGCCGTTCACTGCCGTGTATGTCTGGTTGTTGTCATTAACCGAGAAAGAGAACAGCTTGCTTGACCCTATGACAAATGTTATAGTCGCTATTGAATTTACATTCTTTGGGATAATGATTTCGGTGAGTGAGGTGGAGTTGGCAAAGCACCAGCCGCCCAGTGTTTTGAGATTGGTGTACTTACTCATGTCAACAGTAACGATGCTCTTGTTGCCCATGCAAGCACTATCGGAAACAGCAGTGAGTTTGTAGGAATAGTTGGCAAAACCATAATCGCCTGTGGGCTTAAAATCGGGAGTCTTGTTGTCAATGCCCACAAGTGCCATTTCACCGACAACCGATTTGTTAGGAGCACTAGTTACTACAAGATAAGCACCGTCGCTGCAATAGGTATCATAAGCCAGACTACTCTTCACAACCGAAGAGAACTTGCTGCCGCAACCGCTTGCTGAGAGTTTACTCTTCCATAGTTCTACCGAGTTAATATGGGTGCGAGGCACATATAAAGTCATGCCACTGTTGCCCGGCAGACAGGTTTCGTCGGCAATGGAAACATCTGCAGGATTACCTTTGGCGATATATACATTCTTGAGCGCTGAGCATCCGTAGAAACAATGATCACTAAGGCGTGTAATACTGCTCGGCAGTCTCACATAGGAAAGATTAGTACACCCTCTTAATGCATATTGGTAAATTGTCTTGAGGCCATAGCGCACATCCAGTCCTGTGATGTTTGTACACTTGTCAAAAGCACTGGTGCCTATGTAGTCAATAGCATAAATAGTACTATTGTGCGTCACAGTTGACTGAACAATAACCTGCAAACTCGACTGCGTCTTACCACTGGTGCTGAGGCCAGTGATAGCCACCTTAGCATAGTCGGTCGAGGTTGATTCCTGAATAATGCGGTAAGCGAGGTTTCCCTCCTCAAAGGTGTCGCCAACGGCTGCAGAAGCCACAAAGGCAACAAGCGACGACAACAATAGTACTGTTAGTTTTTTCATATTTTCTTAAGTCTATAAGGCTATATCGGAATTTGTTAAACCTTTAAAGTTTTAGTTGTTGAGAATGATGTCGATGATAGCGTTCATGTCGGCCACGTCGACCAGACCGTCGCCGTTGACGTCGGCAACAGAGGTCTTAGTCTGCAAACTCAAAATCATGTCGATAACAGCGTTAACGTCGGCAATATCAACCCCGCCGTCGCCGTTAACGTCGCCCTTAATGCCATTGAAGAAGATATCCACATCCACATCTTGTGTAGAGGTGCCCACGAAGCTGTAGGGTACCTCAAGATAGCCGTTGCCGCAACCCATGATGCAGGTTGCCGTCGGGCGTACAAACTTCTTCTTGGTCGCATTGAAATAGTAGCCCACGTTGGCCGAGTAAACATTGACATTAGCACCAGTGATACCCTTGAGCAGGTTGCTGCTGCCCATTGCCGCAGGATTGCCTGCCGGACGCTGGAGTTTGTACATCGTATTGCTGTCCACGCCGGTGAGCAGCACGCCCTC
>JAGHTV010000160.1 GCA_018065165.1 Candidatus Sodaliphilus fimicaballi
CTGCTGCCGATATCAACACTTATCGTATTCTCGACAATAAGATGATGGTTGTTACCGAGGTCAGTGTTGATGTGCTTAATAATTTAAAGTAATTAAAGGAGGAAACTAACAATGAGTATTCAGATTCAACCTATCGTTTCAGAGAAGGCAAACGCCATCAGCGAGAAGACCAATCGCTATTCATTCAAGGTGAATCCCGATGCCAACAAGTTCCAAATCAAGGACGCTGTAGAGAAGCTCTACGACGTTAAGGTTGTTGGCGTGAGCACAATGAACTACGACGGCAAGAAGAAACAACGCTACACTAAGGCAGGTATCATTCGTGGTAAGGTTGCTGCTTTCAAGAAGGCTGTTGTAACTGTTGCCGAGGGTCAAACTATTGATTTCTATAGCAATATTTAATAAAGAGAAATGGCAGTAAGAAAATTTAAGCCCACAACACCGGGGCAAAGACACAAAGTTATTGGTACATTTGAAGAAATTACTAAGAGTGCACCAGAGAAATCTCTTACAGTCGGCAAGCGTGGTACAGGTGGCCGTAACAACGAGGGTCACCTTACAATGCGCTATATCGGTGGCGGCCACAAGCGTCGTTATCGTTTCATCGACTTCAAGAGAAATAAAGACGGTGTGCCAGCTCGTGTAAAGAGCATCGAGTACGATCCTAACCGTTCGGCTCGCATCGCGCTCCTTTACTACGCAGATGGTTATAAAGCTTATATAATTGCACCCAACGGTTTGCAAGTTGGCGCTACAGTTGAAAGCGGTGAGAACGTAGCCCCTGAATTGGGAAACGCGCTTCCACTCAGTTCTATTCCTGTTGGTACTTTAATTCACAACATTGAGCTTCGTCCCGGTCAGGGTGCTTGCATGGCACGTAGCGCTGGTACATTCGCTCAATTGACTTCTCGTGAAGGCACCTATGCAATCATCAAATTACCTTCGGGCGAAACTCGCAAAGTCCTTTCTGCTTGCCGCGCAACCATTGGTGTTGTAGGTAACAGTGACCACGCTCTCGAGCAATCAGGTAAGGCTGGTCGTTCACGCTGGTTAGGACGTCGTCCTCACAACCGTGGTGTTGTTATGAACCCTGTTGATCACCCCATGGGTGGTGGTGAAGGCCGCCAGAGTGGTGGACATCCCCGTTCACGCACAGGTCTCTATGCTAAGGGCTTGAAGACTCGTGCACCGAAGAAACAGTCTTCAAAGTACATCATTGAAAGAAGAAAGAAGTAATTTTTTGATTTAAACTAAACGCCAAATATGAGTCGTTCATTAAAAAAAGGCCCGTTCATTTGTGTAAAGCTTGAGAAGAAGATTGAAGCTATGAATGAAAGCGGTAAGAGCGCAGTCGTTAAGACTTGGTCTCGTGCTTCTATGATCTCTCCCGATTTCGTAGGTCACACAATCGCTGTTCACAATGGCAACAAGTTCATCCCTGTTTACGTAACTGAAAACATGGTGGGCCACAAGTTGGGTGAGTTTGCACCCACACGCACTTTCCGTGGTCACAGCGGTAACAACAAGAAGTGATCCCGGGGCAATAAGTTTTTTTAGATAAAAAAAGAATTAAAAATACAATGGGTAAAAGAAAAAGAGAATCAGCTAACTTGAAGAAGGAAGCTCGCAAGAACGAAGCCTTTGCTAAGCTGCGCAACGTGCCCAGCTCACCCCGCAAGATGCGCCTGGTGGTTGATATGGTACGTGGCGTCGAGGTTTTCAAAGCTCTCGGTTTGCTCCACTTCTCAAACAAAGCAGCTGCTGCCGACGTAGAGAAACTCCTCAAATCGGCCATTTCAAACTGGGAACAGAAGATTGGTGCCAAGGCTGAGAGTGGTCAACTCTACATCAAGTCAATCAATGTTGACTGCGCACCAATGTTGAAACGCCTCCGTCCAGCTCCTCAAGGACGCGGCTACAGAATTCGCAAGCGTTCGAACCATGTTACATTGTTCGTCGACACTATTAACACTAACGAAAAAGACGCATAAGATATGGGACAGAAAGTTAATCCAATAGCTAATCGTTTAGGCATCATCCGCGGTTGGGACTCTAACTGGTATGGTGGCAGTAATTATGGAGATACTCTGCTCGAGGACAACAATATCCGCAAGTATCTTAAAGAGCGTCTGGCAAAGGCCAGCATCTCACGCATCGTTATCGAGCGTACACTCAAGCTGGTGACTATCACTATCTGCACTTCTCGCCCCGGTACTATCATCGGTAAGGGTGGTGAAGAGGTTGACAAGCTCAAGAAGGAACTCCAAAACCTCACAGGCAAGGAAGTTCAACTTAATATCTACGAAGTTAAGCGCCCCGAACTCGACGCTGAACTCGTTGCAAGCAACATCGCTCGTCAAGTCGAGGGTAAGATCGCTTACCGTCGCGCTGTAAAGATGGCTGTAGCTTCAACAATGCGCGCAGGCGCTGAGGGTATTAAGGTTCTCGTGAGCGGTCGTCTCAACGGTGCCGAAATGGCTCGCAGTGAAATGTTCAAGGAAGGTCGTACACCTCTGCACACTCTTCGTGCCGACATCGACTACGCACTTGTTCCCGCTCTGACCAAGGTTGGTCTCATCGGCATCAAGGTGTGGATTTGCCGTGGCGAAGTTTATGGCAAGCGTGACCTCGCTCCTAACTTTGCTAACAACAACGAGCGTCGCTCAGGTGGCGAACGTCGTGGTCGCGGTGGTTTCCGCAACAAAAAGAACAACAATCGTTAATTTATTAACTGAAGAACAATGTTACAACCTAAAAGATTAAGATACAGAAGACCTTCTGATGGACATCCTCGTCAGTACAGCAAGCGTGGTAACCAGCTCGCCTTCGGTTCTTTCGGAATCAAGACTCTCCAGAGCAAGTGGATCACAGCTCGCCAAATCGAAGCTGCCCGTATCGCTGTAACACGTTACATGCAACGTGAAGGTCAAGTTTGGCTTCGCATTTTCCCCGACAAACCTTACACTCGCAAGCCCGCCGATGTACGTATGGGTAAAGGTAAAGGTGATGTTGCAGGTTATGTTGCTCCCGTACATCCCGGTCGCATCCTCATTGAGATCGACGGTGTAAGCTACGAGACAGCTAAAGAAGCTTTGCGCCTCGCTGCTCAAAAGCTTCCCGTGATAACTAAGTTTGTGGTACGTCGTGACTATGATCCGACTCAAAACGTGTAATTTTTTGATACATTATGAAGAAAGAAAACATTAAGGAACTGAGCGATAAAGAATTGCTCGACCGCCTGGATGCAGCACAAAAGGAGTATGTACAGGAGAAGATCCAACACACAATCACTCCTCTTGACAATGCAGCTAAGATTACACTTGACCGCAAAATGATCGCACGCCTCAAGACTGAGATCCGTGCACGTCAACTCAACATTAAATAATCCCAACGACAATGGAAAAACGTAATTTAAGAAAAGAAAGAATTGGGGTTGTTTCCAGCAACAAGGGTGACAAGACCATCACTGTAACCATCAAGTGGAAGGAGAAACACCCAATCTATGGTAAGTTTGTCAACAAGACAAAGAAGTACCACGCTCACGATGAGAAGAACGAGTGCAACATCGGCGATACAGTTCGCCTCATGGAGACTCGCCCCCTGAGCAAAACTAAGAGATGGAGATTAGTTGAAATAATCGAAAAAGCGAAGTAATTGAATTATGATACAGACTGAAAGTAGACTGACAGTAGCCGACAACAGTGGCGCACGCGAAGTGCTCTGCATCCGTGTCCTTGGTGGCACAGGACGCCGTTACGCTTCAGTAGGCGACATCATTGTTGTTACCGTTAAGAACGCAATCCCTGCAAGCGATGTAAAGAAGGGTACCGTATCACGCGCAGTCGTTGTACGTACTAAGAAAGAGATTCGTCGTGCCGATGGTTCTTACATCCGTTTCGACGACAATGCTTGCGTATTGCTGACAAACGCTGGCGAGTTGCGTGGAACTCGTATCTTTGGCCCCGTGGCTCGTGAACTCCGTGCCACTAACATGAAGATTGTTTCACTTGCTCCCGAAGTTCTTTAATCACATTTAAAGTATTTAAAAGTAATGGCAAAATTACATATAAAGAAAGACGATACCGTTAAGGTACTGGCCGGTGACGACAAGGGTAGCGAGGGTCGCGTTCTTAGCATCGATGCTAAGAAGAACCGCGCAATCGTTGAGGGCGTCAATATGGTTTCTAAGAGCACCAAGCCCAACGCAAAGAATCCCCAGGGCGGCATCGTAAAGATGGAAGCACCCATCCACCTCAGCAATCTCCAGGTTGTTGAGCCCAAGACTAAGAAACCCACCCGCGTAGGTTTCAAGTTTAACGAGAATGGTGAAAAGATTCGTTATTCAAAGAAAACAGGAGAGGAGATCAAGTAATGAGTACAACGCTGAAAAAACAATACGACGAGGTTATTGCTCCCGCTTTGATGAAGCAATTCAACTACAGCTCGTCAATGCAAATTCCCCGTCTCACTAAGATCGTCCTCAACGAGGGTCTCGGTGACGCAACACAAGACAAGAAAATCATCGACACAGCTATCAACGAGCTCACAACCATCACTGGTCAAAAGGCTGTCATGACGTTATCTAAGAAGGATATTTCTAACTTCAAGGTACGTAAGAAAATGCCCATCGGTGCTCGCGTTACTCTGCGTCGTGAACGCATGTATGAATTCATGGAGCGTTTCATCCGCATCGCTCTGCCCCGTATCCGCGACTTCAAGGGTATCCCTGGCAAGCTCGACGGCCGTGGCAACTACACTGTGGGTGTAACTGAGCAAATCATCTTCCCCGAAATCAACATCGATAGCGTTAACAGAATGCAAGGTATGAACATTACATTCGTTACTACTGCTAAGACCGACGAGGAAGGTTACGCACTGCTCAAGGCATTTGGACTTCCCTCTAACAACAAATAATTAAAAGTATTTAGT
>JAGHTV010000229.1 GCA_018065165.1 Candidatus Sodaliphilus fimicaballi
ACAATCACATCACCCATATTTTCATTGTTGCCATACTGCAGGTATTCAGGCAACTGCCCTTTGCGCCACACGCGCAGGTGGTCAACATCCTTGAGGGCATTCATTACCGAGTCGACGTACTCGGGCTTCTTGCAATAAATCAATGTAGGGAAGTCGTTGCATATCTCGTCGACCCAACTGCTCTTGATGTACTTCTTGATGGGTACAACGCGCTCTGGGCTCAAGTAAGTCATGCCGTGGTCACCTGTTACTATGAAGTTAATATCGGCCGCTATAGGCAGCTCCATGAGGCCTGTGTACAGCACTTGCATGAGCGAGTCCATGTACTCCATTGCGCGGCGTGTGGGACGCGAAATGGGTCCAAATTCATGGCCATAAGAGTCGGGTTGCTCAAAGTAAGCCATCACCAGGTGGGGACGCTTGCCCTCAGGCTTCTTGAGTAACTTGATGACCTCGTGAACACGCTCGGGCAGAGTAAGCAGGGGTTTCTGGGCGTAGTCACGCCAGTAATTGGCGTGGTCGCCCTGCACAGCCACATCACTACCCACCCAGTACACGGTAGCACTGGTGACGCCCTGATGCTTCGCTGTGAGCCACAAGGGGTCGCCGCCATACTTCTTTCCATCGCGAGCCACATCGTTGCCCAGTTTGAATACACGGCCGGTCTTGGCCACCTTAAACTGGTTGCCAATGATGCCGTGATGATCGGGCACAAGGCCTGTAGCCAGCGTGTAGTGATTAGGGAATGTCTTACTAGGGAACGACGGGGTCATCACCGCCTTAACGCCACTACGACCCAACCAACTCAGGAAGTGGGTGTCATAGGCATCGACATAGTCCCAGCGGAAACCATCGAGCGACACCACCACAGTGTAACTGTCGCGACCAGCAGCCAGTGCACTCACCGCCGTAGCCAACATTAGAATGAGGAAAAAAAGTTTCTTCATAGTTTTATTATATTTTTCAAAAATGACTAGAAAATCTAGAAACGCGAGTTCGGGATAACGAAACAACATATTTATATCTAAAAAAACAAATCGGCAGCTAAAATAGTTGTCGATTTGTTTGGTTACATGCTTGATATTTA
>JAGHTV010000327.1 GCA_018065165.1 Candidatus Sodaliphilus fimicaballi
TTCAGTGGCTCGTGATGAGCGTTGGCATAGCCCACGGGGACGATAATTTCGCCGGCTTTTACATTAAACTTGCCGCCTAAGAACGCCTTGTTGAGCCAGAACTGTTCCAGCGCTACTTCACCGCCCTTCTCGGTCTCGGCTTCATATTCGCCCGACTCCTCGGCCTCAATCTCTACGGCAGTCTCATTGCCGCCGTGCTCAAACTCAAGCTCACTACCCATGGTCCAGCCCTTGCCGAAGTCAAATCCCAGGCTCACCGTTACATGTGGCAGGTCAAATCGCCCGTGGCTACCGTCGTTCTTGTAACGCTCGGGGGCATTATAGCGGTTGAAACTCTGACTGTAGAAATTTCTCGTCATCACAGCCTCACCATAGCCTCCCAGGCTCAGTCGTGACAGTGCTTTCATGACCTTTTGAGTGGGCGATGACTCTTTAGCAATCGTGTCTTGCGCATTGGTTGTAATTGCAACCGTGATGAGCAAGACAAGTAAACACAATTTTTTTATCATAAGTTTTCTGTTTTTGTTTTCGATGGCAAAGGTAAACCCATTAAACCGACAGGGCAATACACATAAATGTTGATTCGGTTAGTGTATTTCATGCTGTTTGTCATAACATTTTATTACTAGCATACTGCATAATAATTACTGATTTGCAATAAAAGAAATCTTAATACTCATAAATGGGTATTTCCTTGTTAGGGAAAAATGATGTACCTTTGCACTTGAAATAAAAAAGGTATCTGATATGAAAAGGATGAAACTATATGAGGCTGATGATAAGATGATAGATCTCATCAGCGACAACTACAGCATGTTGCAGGGACTCAACTCCTTTGGCATCCGCCTGGGTTTTGGCGACAAGACCGTGAGCGAGGTGTGCAATGAGCAGGGTGTAGACTGCTACACATTTCCTGTTGTTGTGAATTTCCTCATCAACGGATACACTCCCAAGGAGACCGACGAACGCATCTCGGTAAACACCCTGCTGGGTTATCTGCGTGCTTCACACCGTTTCTTCCTCGACTACCAGTTGCCCTCAATACGCAAGAAACTTGAGGAAGCCCTTACCCAAGGCAATAGTCTTGCTATGCTCATAATGCGTCTCTTCGACGAGTATGCCCACGACATACAGCTGCACATGAAGTATGAGGAGAAGACCCTCTTCCCCTATGTCGAAGCTCTGCTGCAAGGCGAGCAGCGTCCCAACTACAATGTGGAGATTTACTCTAAGCACCACGACGACATCACGGGCAAGTTCCACGAGCTCAAGAGCATCATCATCAAGTACCTGCCTCAAGACGGACTCGCCAACAACCAGCTCACCGCTGCCATCTACGACATCTACAGCAACGAGGAATGGCTAAGCAACCACAGCAATGTCGAGGACATCCTCTTTGTGCATGCCATACGCCTGCAGGAGAAGAAGCTCAAGAACAACGATGTCTCGGCACGCATCTCAAGCATGATTAAGAACGTTGAGGGTACCGAGGCCATCTCCGAGCGTGAGAAGGAAATCATCGTGTGCCTCGTTCAGGGCATGAGCAACAAGGAGATTGCCGCACACCTGTTTATCTCGGTCAACACCGTCATTACCCATCGCCGCAACATCGCACGCAAGCTGCAGATACACTCACTTGCCGGCCTCACAATCTATGCCATAGCCAACAACCTCATCGACAAGAGCTGCTTCATTGATTGACCTGTTTCACCTTCATCGAGAAATGCGTCGACACCCCTTCGTGCAGTAATCGTGTTCAAATGCAATCATAAATTTGGGGTTCATCAAGAAAATGTGTAATTTTGTCGCGCATTTTAAATTATTGTTGTTCGGTAAAAACAAAAGAAAATATTTTTTTATGATTTTATGCTTCGCTTAGAAAAATGGCTTGCTCTGCAAGCAAAATGTAATTACCTTAGAGTATTATTATTTTGAGGACAGAGTCCTCCATTTTAAGGGAGGTTCGTTGTCGCGGCACGGGCTTTGCCCACTTACCGCTACTCACTCCCTTGAGCACGGTTCTTGGCGTGAGCCATATAAACTAAAAAAGTTTATTTTCTTTTTTGTTCCATACCAAATCCTGGTTATACCAAAGTGTTGTAACTTGCAGAGTATAGAGAAGTTAGGATGATCCCTGGAGTTTTGACCGGACACTACTAATTTTAAATAAGTATATGAAAGAAGCGGGAAAAATAGAAACGGCATTAAGATTGTTTTCACGACCACTCAAGAAGGAAATTGTATTTTTCATAGTGGTCAACTTGATGCTTATACACCAGCCCGTAAATTGGATATGTATCGCTAATGACGACTGGGGACACAACATCTTTTCTTTTGTACAAGGACTGTTTGTTGAGTGTGGAGTCGTATATGCTGCAACATCACTTATATACTGGAGTCGTAGCAAAATCGTGAAGTCGTTAATGTACGCTCTATTCTGGTTTCTGCTGGTAGTTACTGTATTCCTGGAGTTTAATTTCAATCAAAATATTTCTCAACAGCCACTCACAATTCTTGCCGAGACCAACCCCAAAGAGAGCGGCGAGTTTGTAAATACCTATATGTTGAGCACCGAGAGTCTGTGGGGATATGCCATTGACTTTGTGGCACTGGTAGTAATCCTGCTGGCCGAGTGGAAAAGTGCAGTATCAAGCGATTTATAGGAAGGGTGTTGAGTTTCAAAGGTCGAGATGTGATAGCCGGCAGCGTGGCCATTGTGGGTTTGATATGGTCCATCGTGTGCTATGTGATTTTGTTCTCGGCTTCCAATACCGAGCAGCTTTACACATGGCGTCACTATTTCCCTCACAATTCAATGGATCCATTTACACAAACCATGCATGGACTCAACTCGTTGCGTGATAGTGCCAATGACACGGAGATAGCCATCAAAACAACCCTTGATGTCTCGAGCACACAGGCTACTGTGACCGAGGGCGATTCGCTCACGGTGATTTACATACTGGGCGAGAGCTACAACAAGCATCATGCCTCAATTTATGGTTACCCTTTGCCCACTACACCCAATTTTGAACGAGAGGTGAAGTCGGGCAATCTGTTTGTGTTCAACGATGCCGTAAACACTGAGAACTACACATCCTTCATGGAGAAGAATATATTCAGTCTCAATAGTATAGGGGCAGGGGAGCACTGGTTTGACTACCCCAGTTTTGCCACTGTCTTCAAGCATGCAGGTTATGATGTGTGGATGTGGGATATGCAGCGTGATTTCATGACCAAGCGACTGTATACCATCACCGTCAATGCTTACTTGTATAACGACGAGATGAAGAAACTGTCTTATACGGCATGCAACGAGAAACGCTATGGATATGATGGAGGACTGGTAACTAGCTTCTTCAGGGAGAAGACTCCTGGCAAATACAATCTGGTCATCTTGCATTTCATGGGCCAGCACATAGCCTATTTTCAACGCTTCCCCAAGTCGGAGACCGTGTTTACGGCTGACGATATCCTGCGCACCGATAAATACCTGAATAAGAACAAGAAAGGTATTATTGCCCAGTATGACAATGCCACACGCTACAACGATGCTGTGATGAAGCAGGTGTTTGACCATTACCGCAACAAGAATGCTGTGCTGCTGTACATGAGCGACCATGGCGAGGAGATATATGACTATCGCGACTATCGTGGCCGACAGGTATCATACAAGCCCACGCCCGGGCAACTTCGCAATCAAAATGAGACTCCATTCTTGGTGTGGTGCTCCGATGCCTACAAGAAATCTCACCCCGACATTGTCAAGCGACTGCAATCGTCCTTAGATCGCCCGTTTATGACCGACATTGTGGGGCACACATTACTCGCATTGGGACAAGTAAAGACTCCCTATTACAAGGCCGAGCATGATGTTACCAGTCCACAATTTAAGCCCGTTAAGCGTAAGGTGTATGGACATTATTACTACGAGGACATCATGAGTGCCGAAAAGAAATAAGCACAGCGAGCTTTTATATTAGACAGAAGAACACAAGAATCAATAAATTAAGAACAGAATATTAATCTGTGTAATCAGTGCAACCGAGCCATAGGCGAGCTCAAGGGAGCGAGCAGCGGTAAGTCAGCCACAGGCTGGTGCCGCGACCAGCGAGCCTCCCTTAATCTGTTGTTTTTAATAAACACACAAGATCCAGATAATCAGAAAATCCGTAGTTTAGAAATAATCTGCGCGGGGGGATTCGCTAACAGGGGGCTGTGGTTGAAAAAACTTTTCGTCTTTCATCTTTCGTCTTTCGTTAAAAACCATTATCTTTGTAGTTTGAATAAAAACTGAATTGATTATGATGCTTTTCAAGGCTCTTAACGGTTTTGGAGAATACTGTCAGTTCCTGTGGACAACATTTGGAGTCCCCGAGAAGTGGCGTGAGTTCTTCAAGCGTTACACTAACGAAATCTACAAGCTTGGTATTGACTCAATACCACTCATTCTTATTGTGTCAGTGTTCATTGGTGCCCTGTGTACCATCCTCATCAAGCTTAACATCAATAACCCCATGTTGCCACGATATGCCGTGGGTATGACTACTCGCGAGATTATCTTGCTGGAGTTCTCGTCATCAATCCTGTGTCTCATCTTGAGTGGTAAGATAGGCTCTAACATTGCCAGCGAGATAGGTACCATGCGTGTTACCGAGCAGATTGATGCTCTCGACATTATGGGTATCAACTCGGCCAACTTCCTGGCTATGCCCAAGATTCTGGGTCTCATCACCATTCTGCCCGTGCTGGTCATCATATGTATGTTCACCAGCTTGCTGGGTGGCTATGGCGTGTGTGTGCTCACTGGCATAGTCGATGTAGATACCTATCTGTATGGTATACAGACGATGTTCATCGAGTGGTATGTGTGGTTTGCTCTCATCAAGTCGCTCTTCTTTGCATTCATCATCTCGAGCATCTCGGCCTACTACGGCTACACCGTGAGCGGTGGCTCGGTTGAGGTGGGCAAGGCTAGTACCAATGCCGTGGTGATGAGCAACATTATGATTCTGGTAGTTGATGTAATTCTCACTAAACTTTTACTGCAATGATCGAGGTTAAGAATATCAAGAAGTCCTTCCAGGACGGCGACTCAATGCGTCAGGTCCTCTTTGGCATCAATGCCAAGTTCTACGATGGCAAGACCAACCTTATCATTGGTCAGAGTGGTTCGGGTAAGACCGTGCTGGTAAAGAACATCGTAGGTCTTTTCCAGCCCGACGAAGGCGAAATCCTGTACGACGGTCGCGACATTACCAAGATGGACAAGAAGCAGCTCAAGGAGTTGCGCAAGGAGATAGGAATGTTGTTCCAGGGTTCGGCCCTCTTCGATAGCGAGACCGTGATGGGCAACGTGATGTTCCCCTTGAAGATGTTCTCTTCGATGACTCCCGAGGAGCAGATGGAGCGAGCACAGTTCTGTATCGACCGTGTCAATCTCACTGGTAGCGAAAACAAGTTTCCCAGCGAGCTGTCGGGTGGTATGCAGAAGCGTGCTGCCATTGCACGTGCCATTGCCTTGAACCCCAAGTACCTCTTCTGTGACGAGCCCAACTCGGGACTCGACCCCAAGACCAGCATCGTCATCGACGAGCTGTTGAGCGACATCACACACGAGTATGGTATCACCACCATCATCAACACCCACGACATGAACTCGGTGATGGGTATAGGCGAGAACATCATCTTCGTCAACAAGGGACACCTGGGCTGGAATGGCACAAAGGAAGAAATCTACGATCAGGACAACGACGACCTTAACAACTTCGTCTATGCTACCGACCTCTTCCGCGACGTGCGCAAGTACCGTCTAGTACACGGCTACACACGCACAATACCCGAGCACAAATAATGGATGAAGTTACTCATAGACAGGCCTCCATTGCCGATGCGCCATTTGTAGCACAAGTGATGATGGAGGCCGTGGGGTTTGACTTCATGGAGCGTGGCCAGATGCCCGATGATGGCATCGTAGACACCTGTCGCCGCGACGACACCCTGTACTCTTATCGCAACGCCACCATCTTTGAGCTTGACGGCAAGTCCGTAGGGGCTCTCATCTCATACTCAGGCAACGGATACCACGAGGTCAAGGTACGCACATTTGCTCCCATAATGCACCGCCTCGACTTTGACCCAATGGCAATGGACGACGAGACACGCGAGGGCGAGTATTACCTCGACAGTGCAGCCGTCTTGCCCGAGTATCGTGGCCGTGGAGTAGGGCGTCACATCATAAAGCATGGCATATCCATAGCCCGCAGTAAAGGTCTACTGCCCGTACTGGCCTGCGACCCCGACAACAAGGGAGCATACAAACTCTACACCAGCCTAGGATTTAGAGAAGATGGCAACCTGCACATCTTCGGCGAAGACTACCTGCGCATGACCTGCAAGTAACACTCGCATATAAGACAGTAGAACTACAGATTTTCTGATTATCTGTAGTCGCTATAGCGAATCCATCTGTTAAATCTGAAATAAAATTCCCTTTTCAGCTTAATCTGTGTTAGGAAATCTCTCACAGCG
>JAGHTV010000130.1 GCA_018065165.1 Candidatus Sodaliphilus fimicaballi
TAAAAACTAAAAAAACATTCACAGCTAAAAAAATCCGCTAAACATTAAAAAAGTTTTTTGAGTATAACGCCAACAATCGCGGGCCCTCGGCTCCCTTGTTAATTAACCACGACCCCACCCTCATGTTTACTAACGCAGGCATGAACCAGTTCAAGGACATCATACTTGGCAACAAGGCTCCACAATGGACCCGCGTAGCCGACTCACAAAAGTGTCTGCGCGTTAGCGGTAAGCACAACGACCTTGAAGAGGTAGGTCACGATACTTACCACCACACAATGTTCGAAATGCTTGGCAACTGGTCATTTGGCGACTACTTTAAGGAGAAGGCTATTGACTACGCTTGGGAGTTCCTCGTTGATGTGATGAAGATTGATCCGAAGCTTCTTTATGCAACCGTATTTGAAGGCTATGCACCTGAAGGTCTTGAGCGTGACAACGAGGCTGCTGGCTACTGGGAGAAGCACCTTCCTGTTGACCACATCATCAATGGTAATCGCAAAGACAACTTCTGGGAGATGGGCGATACCGGTCCCTGCGGTCCCTGCTCTGAGATTCACATCGACCTCCGTAGCGAGGAAGAGAAAGCAAAGGTTCCCGGAGCACAACTCGTAAATAAGGACAATCCTCAGGTAATCGAGATTTGGAACCTCGTATTCATGCAATATAATCGTAAGGCCGACAGCAGTCTCGAACCCCTTCCTATGAATGTTATCGATACTGGTATGGGATTTGAGCGTCTGTGTATGGCAATGAGCGGCGTTAAGTCAAACTATGACACCGATGTATTCCAACCACTCATCAAAAAGGTGGGCGAGATTTCGGGCAAGACTTATGGAAAGGATAAGGATGTAGATGTGGCAATGCGTGTTATCAGCGACCACGTGCGCACTATTGCATTCTCAATCGCCGACGGCCAACTGCCCAGCAACGCTAAGGCAGGTTATGTAATTCGTCGCATCTTGCGTCGTGCAGTACGCTACGGTTACACATTCCTTGGTCTTAAGGAGGCATTCATGTACACAATGATTGACACCCTCATTGAGTCTATGGGCGAAGCTTATCCCGAGATCAAGGCACAAGCCGATCTCATCAAGCATGTAACCAAGGAGGAGGAAGACTCATTCTTGCGTACTCTTGAGACTGGTATAAAACTCATTGATAAAGTGATCAACGACAGCAAGGCTGCAGGCAAGAACACAATCGAAGGTCGTGAAGCTTTTGTATTGTATGACACTTATGGTTTCCCTCTCGATCTTACACAACTCATCCTTAAGGAGAACGGCATGACCGTAAACGAGGACGACTTCAATGCCGAGATGCAGAAGCAAAAAGACCGTGCACGCAACGCAGCAGCAGTTGAAGCAACCGACTGGGTTGAACTCAAGGAAGGCGTAACCGAGTTCGTAGGTTATGACGAGACTGAGTGCGACACTGAGATACTGCGTTACCGCAAGGTTAAGCAAAAAAACAACGAGTTCTTTCAGATAGTACTTGGTAAGACACCATTCTATGCCGAGATGGGTGGTCAGGTAGGTGACCACGGCACACTCACCGTAGGTGGCGAAGTTATTGAAATCACTAACACCAAGCGCGAGAACAATCTTCCCGTTCACATCGCAAAGAAGATGCCAAGTGATGCAACTGCTCCCGTACATGCCGCTATTGACCTTGAGATGCGTCTAGCAATCGAGTGCAACCACACAGCGACCCACCTCATTCACTCAGCACTGCGTCAAGTACTGGGCACACATGTTGAGCAAAAGGGTTCATATGTTGACGCTCACGCACTGCGCTTCGACTTCTCTCACTTCAAGAAAGTGACTCCCGAGGAGATTCGCGAGGTTGAACATGTTGCCAATGCTATGGTACGCAAGGCTATCGCACGTGATGAGCACCGCGATATGGACATCAACGCAGCTCGCGAGATGGGTGCTATGGCACTCTTTGGCGAGAAGTATGGCGACAAGGTTCGCGTCATCAAGTATGGCGACTCTGTTGAGTTGTGTGGTGGTACACACGTGAGCAACACCGGTAACATAGGTATGATACGCATCGTGAGCGAGGGTTCAGTTGCAGCCGGCATACGCCGTATTGAGGCCGTTACCGGTAAGGAGGTTGAGAAGATGCTCGACAGCATGCAAGACACAATGCTCGAGATTAAGGCTATGCTCAACAACGCTCCCGACGCAATAGGCGCTATCAAGAAATCACTGGCCGAGAACGCTGCATTGCAAAAGCAAATTGAGGGCTTCGTTCAAGACCGTATCAACTCACTCAAGAACACTCTGCTTGAAAAGGCTCAAGATATTAACGGCATCAAGGTTGCTACACTTACAGGCAACGTGATGGCCGATGTAGTACGCGGTGTCGCTCTTGCAATCAAGGCCGACTCTACCGAGCGTACAGCATTCCTTGCAGCTACACAAGACGGTGGCAAGCCCATGCTTACAGTTGCGTTTACCGACGACCTTGTTAAGGAAGGCTTTAAGGCTGGTAACGTGGTTAAGGAAGCTGCTAAGCTCATTCAGGGCGGTGGCGGTGGCCAGCCCGGTCTTGCACAGGCAGGCGGTCGCAACACCGAGGGCCTGGGTGCAGCCATGGACAAGATGAAAGAACTTCTGGGATAATTACCAAAACAATTAATAAATGATATGAGGCAGTTTTGTAAGCTGCCTCATATCATTTTCAATACCCACTATAATCATAAAAAAAGGCGTCAAACTCACGTTAATTATAAGCAAAAGGCATCGATGGAGTTCCCAACGATGCCTTAATTCTTATTGACCGAGAAGTTATAAATATCTTAATCTTGGAATTATTTTGATTTTACATATACTGGACGAATTACACGGCCAGTAAAACGATAGAAATAATCCCAATCAAATCCTGCAGAGCCGAACGCCATAACACGAGCATAGTTATCTAGTGAATGTAACGTACTTGTCCAGTAATAACCATTTACGTTATTCGATTCGGTTTTCAAACCATTTCGGTAACCTGCTGCTGGCAAGAAAATGGAGTTACCATTAGCCTTGCTGATAATCTTCATGCCAGGCACATCATTTA
>JAGHTV010000471.1 GCA_018065165.1 Candidatus Sodaliphilus fimicaballi
CCCTTGATATACTCTTCCTTGCTTGAGTAACCACATAGTGCGGCCACCTCGGTCTCGCCCATCATCTGCTTGTGGTTAAATACCTTGAGTATGCCCATGTAGTCCTTGTTCTGCACCAGGGTGCGGAACTGACGGCATACTTCCTCATACATTCCACGTGGATTGAGCTCGGTCACCAGGTCGACCATGTGCTCCTCGAGGGCACTGATGTTGCGGAACTTCATGTCGATGCGCATCTCCACATCGTGCTTCACGCGGTAGCGCACATGCTGCAGGGCTTGCTGCTTGAGTTGTGACTCAAACGAGGCAATGACGCGATGTTTCACACGCGAAACCACATCGGCCTCGTTGCGATGCTTGTAGCGTGCCACTCCGCGCACCACGCACTCGAGCAGTAATATGTTCTCAACCTCGGCCACATTGGGCACGAGTATGTTCTTCTTGCGCAGGTAGGCCACCTCCTGGTCGCTGCGGCGGTCGCGGTCGACGATGCCGTGGCTCTCGATGTGGTGGAACTTGCTCATGTCGGCCATGGAGCGTACCACCTCTATCACCTTGTTGCAACTGCCCAGCGGCTTAACGATGTACTCGGGGAAGATGAGAGTGTACAACTTGGCGTCGATGCTGTGGGTCTCATCACCCTCAATGAACAGCACGGGCTTGCGGCTACCCAGTATCTCGTAGTAGAGCGAGTCGTCAAGGTTCTGGCTCGAGGTGAGTTCATACTCCCATGTCTTGGCTGCTGGGTCAAACGACTTTACCCACACGCATTGGTTGTCGACTCTCGACGATGCAAAGTCCACATCGTGGGTGTTATAGATGAATGTGCAGTCGGGGCGCATCTCCTCAATGACATTCCACAGTGTCTGCATGATGCTGTGGTGGATGAACATCTCGGGGTCGTCAACTATGATGACAGCATCGGGCATGGCATAGAGCACGGCGCCTATGTGGTAGAGCACAGCCTTCTCACCGTCGCTAAGGCGTATGGCCGAGAACTTGTCGTTGGCTGCATCGTTGCTGAACACCAGTTTGCCATTTTCTCGCAGTACCTTGTTCTTGGGGAACACCTCTTGCCATTTCTTCACCACAATGTCGAGCTTGGTCTTGGGGAAGTCGATCACCTCGTCCATGAGTTTGTGTGCCTTGTAGTGCATGAGTTCGCGAAACTCGTCGGCCATCATCACATGTGAGAGTTTCTCAAACTCATTGTTGGCCGAGCTGGTCATGAGCGGGTTCATGGCGTTGATGCGGTTAAACATGTCGTCGATAGACCCTGGCAGCAGTTCGCGTTGTCGTCGTGCTGGGTACAGAGCTCGCAGGGCCGAGATGCGATAGGCCTTCTCGCCCACGGTGTGAACAAGTTCGTCGCAAAAGCGGCTCTTGCCCGATCCGTTGGCACCTATTAGGGTTATTTGTCTGGCATCGGTCAGCGTCAACGGTTCCTGACCATTGCTGCGGCGTGGTAGTTTGATGTCCATGAGATAAGATTTTTGGGTGACCTAGTATTTAGGGTAAGGTAGACGTTAGATTTTCTCTAAGATCCAGGGCAGGGGCTCCAGGATTTTCATCTTCACCTTCTTGCCCATTCCTTTGAGGAACGCTGCTGCAATCTCCTTGTCGTCAAATCCCTTGATGACGACATAGTATTTCATGTCGGGGCCGCCATAAAGCACATAGCTGGCAAATCCCTCCTCTTGCTGCAGGCGGTTGGCATAGTTCTGTGCATTGAAAATCTGCTTGAACTCGCCCACGACGATGCTGTAGCGTTGTGCAGGATTGTTGTTGTCCTTGACCTCGTTGACATGCATTGCGACTAGTCGCACGCTGTCGCCGTTAATGACCTCGGTAAAGCGGACGCGTTCGGCCTGAATCTTGGCATAGGTCTCGGCGCCCACGCCCTCTTGATGCTTCTCCATCGCCTTGTCGTAGGCTGCCTTGTAGTTGGCCTCGGTGCTGTGGCATGATGCTACGCCCAGCGCCAGCACAATAATTGATGCTATAATAAATATCTTTTTCATTGTCTATCTGTTTTTTTGTCCCAGCGTAGAAGCGCTGGGCACACTGCCGTTATCGTTATCGTTGTCGTTTGCGTTAGCGTTTTCGTTAGCGTTAAATAACCTGTCCCCGTGGGTGAGCTTTGTCCTCGGCGAGTTCGATGACTTGTGCATGGGTCACG
>JAGHTV010000347.1 GCA_018065165.1 Candidatus Sodaliphilus fimicaballi
AAAGTTATTTTAGCCACGATGAACAGGCACTAGTAAAATCGATGGTCAAGGAGTTGTTGCACAAGCTGATGCCTGTGATAAGCAACGATGACATTAACCATGTACATGCCATCATTAAAGAGGGTGTACTGGGCAACCATTATCGTCGTGACCAGTATGGCATTAATCCCACAGTGCGTAACTTGCGTACTGCACTACTTGTTGCCGAGAATATTGCACCTGATCGCAGTATGACCATAGCAACCCTCCTTTACAATTTAGTACGCAATAATTTTATTAGTGAAGATAGAGTAGTTACTGAATTTGGCAACGATGTTGCAAAGATTGTGCGTGGACTTATAAAAGTTTCGCAGCTATATCAACGCCAAGCTGCAGTACGCAATGAGAACTTCCAGAAGTTGTTATTGACCTTTGCCGATGATATTAGAGTTATTATAATAATGATTGTTGATCGCTTGGGTTTGATGCGTGAGATCAATCATCATCCCAATGAGGTTTTTGTACACGATATCTCGGCAGAGTCTCGCTACCTCTATGCTCCACTGGCTCATAGATTAGGTCTTTATAAGATTAAATCAGAACTTGAGGATATGTCGCTCAAGTACTTGAACCGCAAGGTATACTCGCAAATCGCCGAGAAGTTGAGCGAAACTAAAGAGCGTCGTGACTCTTATGTCGTTGACTTTATTGCACCCATAAAGCAGGCTCTTACCGAAGCAGGGCTGAATTTTGAAATTAAAGGTCGTACCAAGAGTATCAATTCCATCTGGAATAAGATGAAGAAAAAGGATATTGATCTCAATGGTATGTATGACCTTTTTGCCATTCGCATTATCCTTGATACTCCTCGTGAAAAAGAAAAGAAGGAGTGCTGGATTGCTTACTCAATTGTAACCGATATATATATAGCTAATCCTTCTCGACACAAGGACTGGATTACAATACCTAAGAGTAATGGTTATGAGTCTCTTCATATAACTGTAAAGGGTCCTGAAGACAAGTGGGTTGAAGTACAGATTCGCACAAAGCGTATGGACGAAATCGCTGAGCGAGGTTTGGCTGCTCACTGGAAATATAAGGGTATAAAGAGCGAAGGGGATCTTGACTCATGGATGAACAATGTAGGCGAGGTGCTTGAAGCAGGTAGTATTGGGCAGAATGAACTCGTGCGTGGTATGAATATGAACCTTTATGACAAGGAAGTGTTTGTATTTACACCTAAGGGTGATTTGTTCCAGTTGCCACAAGGCTCTTCTATTCTTGACTTCGCCTTTGCTATTCATACTAGAGTAGGCAGTACTTGTACTGGAGGTAAGGTTGATGGAAAGAACCAGAAACTTAATTATAAGTTGAAGAGTGGTGATACTGTTGAGATTACAACTGCTTCAACTCAAACTCCGCGTCAAGACTGGCTTAACTATGTAGTCACTAGTAAGGCTCGAAACAAGATACGCCAAGCCGTAAACGAGGCTCGCGTTCGTCAGGCCGATATGGCTCGTGAACTTGTGCAACGCCGATTCAAAAATCGCAAGATTGAACTCGACGAAGGTACGATGGCGAAACTTACCAAGAAATTGGGTTATAAGACAATAACCGATTTCTATGTTGACATTAATGAAGGTCATCTTGACGTCAATACGGTAGTAGAGAGATATGAACGGCTGGTTGATAGCCTGAATGATAACGGAGGCAAATCTGGAGGCTCGGCCGAGAGTTTTGTTCTGCAGAATGTTAAAGAGGAAACATCGCCTGACGATATTCTTGTTATAGGCAATAATGTAAAAGGCATTAATTATAAACTGTCTAAGTGTTGTAATCCTATTATGGGCGATCGTATTATGGGATTTATTGCAAGTGATGGCGCCATTAAAGTGCACAAAGTTGAATGTGGTAATCTCAAACACTTGACAAGCAAGTATCCTTATCGTCTCATTAAATCAACATGGTCGGGCAAGATCGGTGCTCAATTTGGTGTTACTATCAAGGTCGTTGGCAAAGATGATATTGGCATTGTTTCTAATATCACATCTGTCATCAATAAGAGTCCAGAGACTGCTTTACGTAATATCTCCATTTCATCTCAACAAGGTACTTTTGAAGGATTCCTTGTTGTGGGCATACCCAGTATCAGTGTTCTTGACGACCTGATGAAGAAGATTCTATCTCTAAAGGGGGTTAAGAATGTAGAACGTGTAAATAACTAAACAAAGTTTCTCTAAATACTAAACGGGCATTTGATTTGTTCAAATGCCCGTTTCTATATCAATAGGGTAGATGCTAACCCGAAATTAATCTTTTACGATAGTAATGCGACCTTGAGGCTTAGCATACTCTTCGCCAATGTGTCCGTTAAGATTTTCTACGACATATTGAATGAGACATTCGTTGTAGATGATAATGCTGGGCTTTACCACATTGTTCTTTTTCAACTTGCTGCGAAGACCACCACCGGTAATGCAATAGTCAATGGTAGCGAGTTGGTAAGTGCGGTTAAGGTCTACAGGTTCGTACTCATTTGTATTCTTATTGAGAATTGCAAGATCAGTTACACGATTGGTGTCTCTTGAAGCATGTACAGTAAACTTCAAACCTGATACTTGGGGGAAATCACCATCCTCTACAGGAATAAACGATGTGCATGTTTCAAGTACATCAAGTAATTGTGCACCTGTAATCTCAACAACGCTCACGTAATTATCATAAGGCAAGAAAGCGATAACATCGCCATATGTAAGGTCACCTGCTTTAGCCTCTGAGCGAATACCACCACCGTTTGTTATTGCGAAGTCGGCACCTGTTAAAGCACGATAAGCATCGGTTACGATGTCACCAGCGTTAGTCTCTTCGCGACGAACAGCTTGCTTGCCATTCTCGTCAAGGATATGCAGGTCATAGTCGAGTTTGCATATCTTGCGATTAACAAGTGCGTCCATCAAAGTCTTGATGCTGTCGGTAGCTTGCTGAACTTCGGCATTGACTTGTGTAACCTTCTCAATAGGAATAAGCTCAGTTGTGAATTTTCCTTCAGGAGAGATAACGAGCTTACCAATGTTAGCAAGCTTTGTTCCAGTTTGAGTTACAATGATAGGTTTACCATCTTTGTTGTATACGATATCTTGAGGTATAACAGAGTGACTATGTCCGTCGAGAACGATATCGATGCCATTAGTTGCTTCTACAAGTCCGTGAGAATCAACATTCATGTAGTTCTTCTCTTCACCCAGGTGAGTAATCACAACCACATAGTCGGCGCCATTACTTCTGGCCGCATCAACTTGCTCTTGAACTAACTGATAAACTTCTTTCTCTGCTAGGTCATAGAGTTGGTTGTCGTCTTTATCAAAGAATGAGTAAGCTTCAGTGGCCATTGCGGTAGGAGTAACTGCACCAATAAAAGCAACTTTCTTGTTTCCCATTTGCTTCATTACATAAGGCTCGTAGATGCGCTTGTTTTGCATATCTCTGAAGTTGACACATGCCACAGGTGCACCAACTTGATTAAGAAGGTTTAGCATTACAGGAACGCCATAATCAAACTCATGATTACCAAGTGTAATGGCATCGTAATTCATATGTTTCATAATGTCGGCAATGTACTGACCATGAGACAAGGCTCCTGTAGTGCCACCCTGCAAGAAGTCGCCGCTTGATACTAATGCAGAATAGGCAGTGTCAGATACGGCATCGCGATAACCTGCCATCTTAGCATAGCCATCAATGCCACAATGCACATCGTTATCATATATCACAACGATACTCTTTTGCTTTTCATATACTTGGCTAACAGGAAGTTTTGATGTCTTACATCCTGTTAACAACACTACAC
>JAGHTV010000559.1 GCA_018065165.1 Candidatus Sodaliphilus fimicaballi
AGAAACAGCGGCCGCAATTTGCTGTCGCTGCTTCTGCTGTGCCTTGATTTTATGGAAGAATTATCTGGATTAGAATCAAACGTTATCCCGAACTCGCGTTAGAAAGTCTAGAAAATCTAGAAATTAAAACAAGGGGTTGTTTCTCATTTAACGAGAAACAACCCCTTGTTATTATTTAACTCGGTTCAATTACTTCACGTGGTTGAAGTAGATACCGTTGTTAACTTGGGGAGTACCGTTGTAAGTGGTCTTGGTACCGATTACTGTGAGCTCATCACCTACCTCGAGACCGAGTGTAGCAACGAGGTTCTTGCGAGCGTCGCCAGTAGCACCCCAACCGGGATATGTACCGTAAACATATACGCGAGTGTCACCGTCCTTCAGGTAGAGGTTACCGTAGGTAGCGTTAGCAATCTCGTCGATTGCACCAGTTACCATGTAGTAAACATCCTTGCTGTCTTCCTTAGTGAGGAACTCAGCAAGTGAAACTTGAGTTACAGTCTTGATGTCCTCAACAACGGGGCTAGTCATTTGAGCAACGCCGTTGTAAGCACCACGCTTACCAACTACTGTGATGATGTCACCAACCTTGCCAGTGAAACCAGTGGGCTTGTAAACGAGTACGCTCTCCATGTCGCTATAGTCGCGGATGTAGGGGTTACCCTTAGAGTCGAGACCAGTAACAACACCTGAGAGGCGGTATTGGAAGTCACCCTCAGCAGCTGCCTTGAACTCAGCAACTGAAGCAGCGATGATAGCGCCCTTTTGGTAGATAGTAGCTACACATGAGTACTCCTTGCCACCTTGAGTAGTCTTGAATGTAACCTCGCAGTTACGATCGCCACCAGTGTTGGGAGCAGCCTTGAATACTACAGCGGGAGTTGCACCACCACCTACTGATACCATTGAGAGCCAGCTTTGAGCAGCCTCGGGAATCTCAACGCTCACACCGTTACCCTTGCACTCAAGGTTAACAGTTACGTTGCCACCCTCGAGAGGAGCAGTTGCGTCCTCAGGATTAGTATCAGTAACCTTGATGAGAGACTTCTCAATCTTGATAACGGTTACGTCAACGAGCTCATGGGTAACAGAACCATCACTATTCTTGTATTCTTTCTTGGGACCTTCAACGGTAACAACGTCACCAACCTCGATGCCGAGGCTCAAGAAGTTCTTAGTTTGACCGTTCTTGTCGAGAGTACCGTAGATAGTGATCTCGCCAGTACCATCGTTGAGATACCAGTTACCGTAAGTAGTGTTGTAGATACCTGTACAAGCACCAGTCACGCGGTAAGTCTTGCTTTCGGGACCAGCGATAACCTGAGCACAAGTAGCGTTTTCAACGCTCTTAACGCCCTGGATAACGTTGATGTGCTGTTCCTTACCGGCGCACTTAATTTTGAGTTCGCAGCTGCGGCCACCCTTGTTTTCAGTAGCCTTGAAAGTAATCTTGCTGGTACCAGCAACACCTGACTTGGGAGTAATCTCGAGCCAATCGGGAATCTTATAAGTATCCTTAGCATTGTCTGAATCGTAGAATTCCCAGCTGTCGGCAGCAGTGATCTCGATAGTAGCGGTCTCTTTACCATCCTCGGGAAGAGCTACGTAAGACTGAGACACGCGAATCTCACTCAGATATGTAGCCTCGTCGTCGTTACAGCTCACGAGAACCATGCTCATGAGAGCGACAAACGCTGTAAATAAAAATTTATAGTTCATAGTTGTAATTGACTGTAGAATTAGTTGAAGATATACTTAACACTGAGACCCATGTTCCAGCACTGACCAAGAGCGTGGTTGGGCAGGAAGAGCTTAGTGTTGCCATCGATAGCCTTGATAGTAGAGAATGTTGCAACACCGTCGGCATCAACACCTTCATACTTGAGGATGCGAGCGTCTGAACCGATAGCAGTATTGAGAGTCTTGCTTACACCCCAGCTTGAGTTGAAGAGGTTAAGAAGGTTCTTGATGTCGAAACCTACTTGGAGAGTGTGCTTAGTTGAACCAACCTTGAAGTTGAAGTCGTGCTTGTAAGCGAAGTCTACGCGGTGTACCCAGGGTGAGTAAACGCTGTAACCTTCAGCATACTTGCCTTGGTACTTGCTCAGGCTCTTGTTGTTGTGCATGAAGTCAATGAAGCGAGTTCTGTCGTTCTCAGATACGAAACGGAATGCACCTGCCTCAAGTTCAGCATCAGTAGGAACATAAATAGCGTCGTAGTTGTAACCGTCGCCGTTCATGTCGTTAACAGTCATGTAAGAGTAGTTGTAACCGCCACGCCATGTCTCATAGATGAATGAGTAGTGGTTGTCTGCCTTGTCGTTGATAGTTGCGTTGAAGAAGAAACGATCAGGAGTGATGTACTGTGAGTTGTGCAGCTTGATGTTGTTGGGACCCTCAGATGTGGGAACATAAGTGAAAGCTGACTCAGCAGCACTACCGGGCATACCTGTGATCTCCTTACGTACGCTGTGAGTATAAGCAGCAGTAAGGTTGATCCACTGAGCGGGCTTAGCATTAAGAGTAACGTTGCCACTCCAGTAGTAACCCTTGTGAGTGTTCTCAAGAACGAAGGCAGCGGTTGTTGTGCGGTAACCTGCAGGATAGATAGGACGGTTGTCGGAACCGTTGAAGCGTGCGAAACCACCTACTGAAGGAATTGCCCAGTCGCTGATGCAAGCAGCGTTGATGTTCTGCTCGAAGATACCCTCAACAGTAACTGTGAAGGGGAATGTAACGGGAAGCTTATAGTCAACAGCTACAGAGCTCTTCCATACCTGAGGCATCTTGAAGTCGGGGCTAACGGCACTGATTGTGCTGGGCTTAGCACCTTGCTCGGGAGTGATGTTCTCGGGAT
>JAGHTV010000336.1 GCA_018065165.1 Candidatus Sodaliphilus fimicaballi
AAGGCTTTCGGGCATAGTGACGCTGGCGATGTTGGTGCCCTGGAAGGCATACTTGCCTATGCGTTTCACAGCCTTGCTGTTTTGCAATGGCAGTGTCACGATGTCGGTTGCACCATACAGGCAGCTGTCGCCATACTCAACGATGAGATAATCCTTGTTGACACCATTAACTTTGCAGGTCGATGCAATGCCGCCATCAAATGTAGTGGTGTTCAGTACACCAGGAGCATTAGCGGGGCTATACACATACTTCGCCGTACCGGCATAGGTAACGCCATCGTAGGTCACGGGCTCGTTGCTCAAGATTGTGGTGTGATAGCGTGTGTTGAGGAGGCCTGCATTATTATAAGTGAAGTCGCATGCTCCGGCACTAATGGTGTATGTTGAGTAGTAACTGTTGTTCTTGTACTGGTTCACAGCACCGGTGGGAACATACAGTTTGCATGAAGATGAATTTGTAAAATAAGTCTTAAATGGTACGCTGGTGTTGAGCGAAATCCATTTCATGGGGTTGTTATAAAAAGCTTCTCTACCTATAGACTTGATGGTACCAGGGATCATCATAGCCTGTATTTTGTTGCTATCAAAGGCTTTTTCTTCTATGGTTTCAATGCCATACGAGAATATCAAGTTGTTGCTAATACCACAATTCTCAAATGCTCTGATACCTACAAACTTGAGTTTGGTGTTGAGATTGAGTTGAGTCAGTGTGCCATGACAGGCCACCGAAAATGCATCGTTGTAAATCGAGTCAACATTGGCACCCAATGTGAGTGTGAAAGGTTGTGTTTGGTTGTCATAAAATATGCTATTGTTGATGCGGGTCACTGCATATTTTTTTGTTTTGACGTAATCTAAAATATAGTCGGCAACTTTAAGTGTTTGTCCGGCTGTACTGTTGGTATTTGCCAGTACTAGTTCGGCACGGCCGTCATATTGCACTCCGTCAATGACAACGGGCTCGGTGCTGGTAACACTATACATGGTAGTTGAAGTGCCAAACCCTGCCTGTGTAAAGTCAAATGCTCCTTCAATTATCTCACTAAATTTTGACCATTTACGGTCCGATTCATAAGCCGATTTGCAACCTTTGGGTACATAAAGTGTTTTCACCGGCATACTAATTCCCCCTTCGTATATATTGTGTGGACGCCTTGAATTTACAGCCATTGCTTGAAAACTTGAGCATTCATGACATGGGAAATATGCTTTGTCGCCATAGTCATAGACTGTTGCTGGTAACTTGATTGCCAGCAGCTGATTACAATGTTCAAAGGGACGATCGACACTCTGTACACCATAGGGGACATACACTTGCTTGATACTATTAACGCCTGCAAATGCACACCAGCCTATTTTTTCTATTTCTGGAGACCAAACTTTTCGATTGTCTTCAAGTATTTGTGAATAATCTAATCCGCTGGGGAAACTGATGAGTGTTTTATTGTCTTTGCTATACAGCAACCCGAAGTAGGTCTTGTATAGAGGGTGGTTAGAATCTACATTGTAGCTTGTGAAATTCTTGCAATTTTCAGTTGCAGTGGTATTATACTGGGTTAGACAGGCTGGGAGGGTCAATGATGAGATGCCAGTATTGGCAAATGCTTTTTCTCTAATCTCGGTTACAGTACTTCCCAAGTTAATGCTTTCAAGTGATGTACTACCTTCAAATGCACTTTCGTCTATATACTCTAAATGGTTCAATTTTGACAGGTTAACAGTACGTAGGTCGCTGTTTTTGAATACATTACGACCAATGCCTACCACTATACGTTTATGTCTAATGACAGTTGTCCTGTCTTCAGGTATTAAATCCCAGCCAGTTTTATAAAAGGGATCACAAGCCGTAATCACTACTTTATAAATTTTACTCCCGTGATTTTCGCTATCAAAACTGCCTATTGCTGTATAACCAATTTGTTTATTTCCTGCCGTATCAAAGAAATCGTAGGTCATGCCCATGATTGGTTCTCTTAATAGAGTTACTCCGGCCTCCTTAAGAGTCCCATCGTAATATGTGTACGTAACAGGAAATGCTTCGTTACATATAACTCGCACTACCCCAGGCACCAATTCTATGATTGCTTTGTTTCCAAATTTTGGAGGCATTGGTCCTGCAAATTTAATATCACATGATGTCATTAACACAAAAGCCTCCTTACCAACGTAGGTAACAGAGCTGGGTATTAAGACACTTGTGATATTTGTAGCCATGTAAAAAGCTCGATCACCAATGTATTCACATCCCAAACCAATTCTTACTGACTTGATATTTGTGCAATTCTCAAACGCATTGTCTGCAATTCGATCTATAGTACGTGCACTTTGCCAACCAATGTCAAGGACTTCGATTGAACTTTGTGATTTACCGCTTGCCGATAGACCGATAACGCTGATGGTACCATTATCATCAATCTGATATTTTAGATATCCGTCTTCAAATACCTCGCTGGCTTGCGTGACCATGAAAGTCATCGCCAAGGCAATTAGTAGTAGAAATTTTTTCATAGTGATATGAGTTAAAAAGTTATTAATCGTGTTTATATTTTGAACTTAGATATTTATCTGCTTATATTCAATTGCAAATATATAAAATATGTATCAGTAATACCAAATTTTGCTTGTGGTATTTCGTGTGGTATTTTGTAAGTGATTGAAAATCAAGGGTGCGCAAGGCTGTTTTTCGGCGTTTTTTTGCAGTAATTTTTGTGTTTTTTTTCAAGGATAAGGCTTATTTTTTTTCATCAGAGATGAAAGATTTGGGTAACCCCATGAGTCCATATCGTATTATATGTAACAATTTATCTCGTATATAATCATTGTTGCCCGGTAAAAACGTCGGAGACGTTATAATTCGAGTAACCCCAGGTTGAGGAGCGTTAAGCGACCTACCTGGGGTAAACTCATACTTTAAAGTTGTACGTCGGAGACGTTCAATTTGCAAACATGTTTTTTGTTAAGAAAAAGCGACTATTGGGTAGCAGACAACATCCCGCTAAGGGATGAGATAATGTAGCCA
>JAGHTV010000382.1 GCA_018065165.1 Candidatus Sodaliphilus fimicaballi
TTCCAGTTCAATAACACCACCGCAAACAGTGCCAATGCGACTTGGGACTTTGGTGATGGTACAACTTCTAAGGAAGCTAACCCCCTCCACAAGTACTCTAAAGCTGGTCTCTATCAGGTGAAACTCACCATCGACGGCGTGGGATCTCGCACTTATCCCTTGCTCGTTTATGATATAACTCCCGTGCTCAGTGTAACCGAGCAGACTGCTCCCACCGTTGTTATCAACGATGTAGCCGTTTCGCTGGGTATTGAGCTGCCTAACCCCGAAAACCTCGAGTGCAAGTACATCTGGAAGTTCCCCGAGGGAACCAAGAACGACAAGGGTGAGGTAGTTACCACCTTCGAAGGCTACTCACACCCCGATGGTTCTATCGACAATCCCGGTGCTCTCACATTCAGCAACATCGGTTCACAGAAGATCGAGCTCCAGACATGGTTTGACGTTAATGGCGAGAACCGTCGTCTCGAGGACTCTTATGTTAACGTACAGGTGGGTTCAAGCATTCCTTCACCCACATTGTACTACGCCGAGCTGGGTGGCAACATCAAGGCCTACAAGCTCGTTGACATGAGCGAGTTGCCCGCTGGCACTAAGAACATGCCATTTGACATGGGTGTCAACTCAGGCAACATGCCCACCAACCTTGTATTTGCAGTTGAGAAGACTGCAAGCGAGGACGGCACAACTGTCGAGAGCGACAATGTTTACATCCTCGATTGCGGTAAGCAATACTACTATGTAAACGATGAGAACAGCACACTGGGTGATGGTAAGATCACTGTCATGAATGCCGATGCATCGAGCGTTAACATCATGATTACCAACGTTGGCCAGCAGGCGTTCAACGATCCCTTCCAGGGTTGTGCTAACGGCCAGTACCTCTATTACACCGACCGTAACACTGGTATCCGCCAAATTCCTCTGTCAACTCGCAGCGAGGTTGAGAAGACCAACTACTCAAGCACAAGTGGCTACTTCGTAGTTAACAATCAGCTGTCTTACTACGGACAAGGTATCGCTTACGGTGCTATCCACACTGCCCTCTACATCGATAAGACTGGCATGTTCTGGTGGCCCAAGAACTACTCAGGTAACGGTATCTACCGCTTCCAGGCTAGCGACATTGGCAAGACTGGTGCTGGTGTTCCCATTCCTCACCCCATCGTACTGCAAACTACTCAACCCCGTGCGTTCACACTCGACGAGGACCGTGGCTACATGTATGTATGGATGGTTAAGGGTACTACTCCTGGCGTAGGCTTCTGCCAGTATCCTATCCCTGGTCCCAACGAGGGTCTTGACTACGACAAGTTCATCAAGTACATCAACATGGACGCTGACCCCATCAACTCTACCGATGCCGAGGGTGTTTACACTACTCAGTTTGCAGTTGATGCAGCTACAGGTTATGTTTACTTTGGCTTCCGTGCATCATCAGGCGAGAAGACTTATACAACAGGTCTTACTTACTTCAACCCTGAAGATGGCAAGATTTACAACTATCAGGGCAATAAGGACAAGATCCTGGGCGTTTGCATCAATCCCCGCAACACCAACTTGTTCTAATTACTAGACCATAGACACAGGGATGACTGCTCACTGGTAGCAGCATCCCTGTGTTTTAATTAATCACGTTATTAACGATAATAACGTTTAACGTTAAGAACGTTAAAAACGATAATATCGTTAATTAATAATTACCCTCTAATAAACCCATTACAATATAGTATGAAACGACTATATACCTCATTACTAGCCATTGCTATAGCACTTCTCGTTGTTGCTCAGGTCATAGTTCCCGTCAAGCGTGAGCAGCGTGCCGTGTGGATGTCAAGCTATGTGAGCGACTGGCCCTCGGGCTCGATTACCGAGCGTAATGCCGCCACCCAGCGTGCAGCGTGCCAAAAGATGCTCGACACCTTGCATGTCAACCACATGAATGCCATCTACTATCATGTGCGTGCTATGTGCGATGCCATGTACAACTCGGCCTACGAGCCCTGGTCAAGCTATGTGTCGGGCACTCGTGGCGTGGCACCGGCATTCGACCCCTTTGAGTTGTTGGTGACCGAGTCGCATAAGCGTGGTATGGAGGTCTATGCCTGGGTTAATCCTTATCGCTATGCCCCCAAGGGTAGCTCATGGGGACAGAGCGAACTCGACTACATACACACCCATCCCGAGTGGCTCATGCAGGACGACTATGAGACCGTCCTCAACCCCGGCTTGCCCGAGGTGCGTCAGCGCATTGTGGATGTGTGTAAAGATATCATCACCAAGTATGATGTTGACGGTCTTGTCTTCGACGACTATTTCTACAACCAGGATGGTGCACCGCTCACGCTCGATGCCGACCTCTACAATGCCTACAAGCAGGGTGGGGGAACTCTCTCGCAGGCCGACTGGCGTCGCGAGAATGTGAACCAGATGGTTGCCGATGTCAACAACATGGTGAAGCAAACCAAGCCCTGGGTGCGTTTCGGCATAGGTCCTGCAGGTGTAGCCTGCTCGGCCGCGTCCCTTGCCCAGAAGTATGGCGTTGAACCCAGTCCGGGTAATGACTGGCAGTATAACCAGATATTTAGCGACCCCATGGCGTGGATAAGCCGTGGTACTGTCGACTTCCTGGCTCCACAGGTTTACTGGAACACAACTGGCAACTATGACGAGGTTACCGGCTGGTGGGGCAAGATAGGTAAGAAATTTAACCGTCATGTATATATAAGCAGTTATGCCGTTGACGGCGTTAAGGATGGATGGGGCCTCGACGAGTACCTCAACCAGGTGCTCATCATGCGCGAGTCTATGACCAACGGCGTTTATGGCACCGTGTACTTCCAGTACAAGACTTGGCGCAATCTCACTGGCAAGATCGACGGCAAGGGCTATGCGCTGCGCCACTGGCTCAAGTACAACTGCTACAAGTATCGCTCGTTGTGCCCCTCGGTCACTTGGGTTAAGCCTCCAGTGCAATATGGCACGGTGCAAAACCTGCGCGTCGATGGCGACAGCCTGCGCTGGGATGCCATTGACAATGTGCGCTATGTGGCCTATGCAATTCCTGAGGGTGTTGCCGATGCTCAATTCCTGTGCCAGCCCGAGTATATGCTCGACATCACCTATGGCAATGCCTTTGCCATTCCTGCCGACAAGAAGACTGGATATCGCTATGCAGTCACTATACTCGACCGCTGGGAGAATGAGTATGCTCCCGTCACTGCGGGTGCCACTGTTAAGCAGGCTCCCACACCACAACTCGTTTATCCCGCACAGGGAGCGACAGTTCCCGAGCTCACCATGCTGCGCTGGTCAACCGACAATGCCAACTGCACCTATACGCTGCAACTGGCTACCGACGAAGCTATGGATCACATCATTGCAAGTGTAGCAGTCGACTCAATGTCGTGCCCGCTACAGGCTCTCTCGGGCATCACTACAGGCAAGTACTACTGGCGTGTGGTTGCACGCGGCCTCAATATGACCGACGCTGCCAGCCCCGTACAGTCGTTTACCGTAGAGCGTCTCAAGATTGCTTCTCCTGTCAATGGTGCTACCGATGTCGATCTTGTGCCCACAATCACTTGCTCTAATGTTGAGGGTGAGGCGACCTATAAGTTTGAACTGTCAACTCTCTCGTCAATGGCTACTACACTCATGACGCTTGAGAGCAATACACCGTCAGTCACCATACCACGCTATCTGCTGGGTGGTGCCACTACCTACTATGTACGGTGTACTGCAACCCTGGGAGGAACCAAGGCCGCTACCGATGTCGCTTCGTTCCGCACCATCGAGAAAGTGCCTGCCGTGCCCCAGTACACTAATCTTGATACCGATGGTGAGACTCGCTTCTCGATGTCGACCATCAACTTCAAGCCCGAGGATGGTGGCAACAGCCTGCGTGTGGAAATCAGTTCAAGCACTTCGTTCCCCTCACGCTCGTCTTACAAGGGCACCATCGAGGATGGCTCTTTCATGACACCGCAGCTGGGTAGCATCAGCGGCGTGGGCAAACTTGCCGATGGCAAGACCTACTATGTGCGTGCCCGCTATGCCTATTACACTGTTGCCACTGGTGCTTCTGTCCAGTATACCGACTATTCGCCTGTTCACTCGTTTGTTTACAAGACAAGTGTGACTGGTGACATCAACGGCGATGGCGTGGTCGATGTGGCCGATGTAAATGCAGTAATCAATGTGATTTTAGGCTTGCAGGATTACACTGCCTTGGCCGATGTCAATGGTGATGGTTTGGTCGATGTTGCCGACCTCAATTCTATCATTAACATCATTTTGGGACTGTAATTTATAATGGGCTCTGTGAGGTGATCAGCAAAGCATAAAATTACAAATATAATATTTC
>JAGHTV010000193.1 GCA_018065165.1 Candidatus Sodaliphilus fimicaballi
GTAATTACATTTTGCTTGCAGAGCAAGCCATTTTCTAAGCGAAGCATAAAATCATTATAAAATATTTTCTTTTGTTTTTACCGGACACAACTAATAGATAATACAAAAAAACGTAGCGGGTTGCGCTACGTTTTGTACTGTTTATGTAGTATAGGGTTTATTACAGCCTGAAGGCGATGGGTAGCACCACTCTCACGGGTACTGCTGTCTTACCCACCTTGCCGGCTTTCCAGCGTGGCATCTCGCTTATCACACGCATTGCCTCACGGTTGAGCGACTCGTCGCCAGCACCGCGTATCACGCGTATGTTGCTCACCTTGCCATCGGTACCCACAATGAAGCTGCACAGCACGCGGCCTTGCACCTTTTGTTGGTAAGCGTGGTAGGGATACTCACGGGTGTTGTTGATGAAGTTGATGAGGCCGTGTTCTCCACCGGGGAACTGAGGCAGAACATCAACATAATCAAACTCATAGACCTCGACCAGCGCTGCCTTGTTACGGGCATAGGGGTCAACAGTTGTCACATGTCTCACTTGTGCAGTGGCACTTACCACAGCAAGTAGCGAGACAATGAATGCAATGTCGAGTCTTAGAGATTTGATCATTATTTTAATTCGCGTTTTTATGCCTTGTGAGCAAAATTTTCTGCAAATATAAGTGAGAATTTACAAATGTCAATAACTTTTAGTTTGATTTTGTAAATGATTAATAATGTTTCAAGTATTTTTACAATCTAGGGCAATGTTTCAAAAAAAATGTAAATAGATATAATATAATTGCTTATCTTTGCGTTATAAAAATGTTTTTAATGCATTAAACGACTTTACATGAACTATTGTAAATATATCATGACATTTGCTCTGGCGATGTCTATGGGCCTGTGTATGAGTGCTCAAGACGGAAGCAAGGGCTACAATTTCCTCGGTGTTACACCCTCGTCGCATGTATATGCCTTGGGTGGTCACAACCTCTCTATTATCGACGACGATATCACGCTCGTTGAGCAAAACCCTGCCTTGCTGGGTCCCGAAATCGACCATCAGGTGGGCATCAACTACATGCGTTACCTGGGCAGCAGCAACTTCATGGGTCTGCGTTATGGTCAGGGCATCAACGATCACAGTGCTTGGTCGGTGGGTCTGCAGTACTACGGCTATGGCACATTTGAGGGATATGACAACACTGGTATCTACACCGGCGACTTCAGTGCCAACGATATGGCCGTCAATCTCACTTACAGTCACGACATAAGCGAGTACTGGCGTGGAGGTATC
>JAGHTV010000019.1 GCA_018065165.1 Candidatus Sodaliphilus fimicaballi
CTCAAATACTACGCCAGTCTTATGCTTCTTGAGGGCATCAACAAACGCTTTTGACTTTATGGCGCCATCCTTGTTGCATACGATAAGTATGGTGCTACGCAAAGGATTCTCGGCATATAGTTTAAGTAAATCCAAATCTTTGCTATGACCACCACTCTGCTTGGCAACATTTTGAGCCTCACGCAACACAACCACCTTGTACTCTGAGAATGCAGGATACTGCTTGCAGGTGCTTATAACTTCCCGCACATCGGCATCAGTGCCATAATATATCGACAGGTTAAAGTCCTTCTCGTCTTCCTGCAGGGCAGTATCAACGATAAGCTCGCTCAGTTTATCAATATAGTATGGTTCTTCGCCTTGCAACAGGTAGATAGGCTGCAATTTTCTTGCCTCAATATCTTTGCGAAGACTAAAATATGTTACTGCGTCTTTTTTTTCAGCCATAGGGTTGTGTTAATTGAAGAATATTTCCTAAATTCGCACACAAATTTACTAAATAAATGCGACTTAATCTACCCGATTGCGAATTAAATATAAAAAAAACAAATCAAGATATCACGGTGTATGATATCTTGAGAAAGAAATTTGTTGCACTTACTCCTGAAGAGTGGGTGCGTCAACACTTTGTACACTACCTTATTAAAGCAAAGCTTTTCCCTATGGAGCGTATGGCAAACGAGATGTCGCTAGTACAGAATGGAATTAAACGCCGATGCGATACTCTTGTTGCCGACATATATGGCCACCCTCAGGTTATAGTCGAATACAAGGCACCATCAATCGAGATAACTCAAGCCGTATTTGACCAAATTGTGAGATACAACATGGTACTACAAGCAAAATACCTGATAGTATCTAACGGCATGTCACATTACTGTTGTGAAATTGATTACGAAAAAAACACATATTATTTTCTCCCCGACATACCAGAGTATAAAGACTTGAAATAAAATAAGGCAGCGTCATCAAGATGCCGCCTTATTAGTTATATATAAATCATTTATTTCTTTAATTCCAGTCCTACAACATTCTCAACATGGTGTGTGTGAGGGAACATGTCAACGGGTTGAATCTCCACCACTCGATACTTGACATCAAGCATTGCCAAGTCGCGTGCTTGTGTTGCAGGATTGCAACTCACATATACAATGCGGTCGGGTTCGGCATTCAAAATCACATTCACTACATCTTCATGCATGCCAGCACGAGGAGGATCTACAATCATAACTTCAGGACGTCCGTGTTCAGCAACAAAAGCATCGGTAAGCACATCCTTCATATCGCCTGCATAGAACAGCGTGTTCTCAATACCATTGACACGCGAATTGAGTTTAGCGTCTTCGATAGCTTCAGGTACATATTCAATACCTATAACTTTTCGAGCTTGACGAGACACAAAGTTAGCAATTGTACCCGTTCCTGTATAAAGATCATATACTAGTTCGTTACCAGTAAGTTTGGCCATGCGACGAGCAACCTTATACAATTCATAGGCCTGCTTAGAGTTAGTCTGATAGAAAGACTTGGGACCAACACGGAACTTGAGACCTTCCATCTCTTCCTCGATATAGTCACGACCACTGAACAGGATGATTTCCTGATCGGCAATATTGTCGTTTACCTTAAGGTTGACAACATACATTAGACTAGTGATTTGAGGGAACTTCTCCTTGATAGCACCCATCACATCGTCAATAGCAGTTTGATTAGGTTCGCTAAACACTACCACAAGCATAATTTCGCCTGTACTAGCAACACGCACCATAATCATTCGCATGAAACCTTCGTTATTGCGAATGTCATAGAATGAATATCCCTTTTCCTTTGCATAGTTACGCACGAAAAGACGTATATCATCACTTATAGAATCTTGCAGCCAACACTTGTTGATATTAAGGACCTTGTCAAAAGAGCCAGGAATGTGAAAACCCAAAGCGTCACGATCAAACTCCTCACCACTCTCGAGTTGCTCGCGAGTGAGCCAGTTCTTGTTAGAGAAAGTAAACTCTAGTTTATTGCGATAACGCTGAGTTTGTGCACTACCCAAAATGGGATTTATCTCAGGTATCTCAACTTTCGCTATTCTCTCCAATGCGTCAACGACCTGCTGTTGCTTACATTGTAACTGGAACTCGTAAGGCAAGTGTTGCCACTTACAACCGCCACACAAACCGAAATGCTCGCAAAATGGTTCTACACGCATTTCACTTGGCTTTACCATACGAGCAATACTACCCTCGGCAAAACTATGTTTCTTGCGAGTAATTTTAAGGTCTATAATATCGCCAGGTGCACCATAAGGTACAAAGACAACCAAATCATTCCAACGACCCAGACTCTTTCCCTCGGCCGCAACACCTGTTATCTCAAAATTTTCAACAACAGGTAAATCTTTTCTCTTTCTTGCCACTTTATTTATTCTGTATTTTTGTGCAAATTTACTCACAATAAACAATTGTGACAACTCTTAACGCATTTTTTATTATCTATTACTATTTTTTCTTAAAAACTGGTCCATACCTCATGACATAATTGCATATTTACGAGATTTTCACTATCTTTGCACAATAATGTTGCTAATTTGGAAAATTATTTATTCAAATCAATAATCAATAAATGAAAACAATCTACACATTTGGTAATGGTAGCGCCGAAGGTAGTGCCGACATGAGAGATCTCCTCGGCGGTAAGGGTGCTAACCTTGCTGAGATGAATCTTATCGGAGTGCCTGTGCCTCCTGGTTTTACAATCACAACTGACGTATGCCGTCTGTATAACAAAGAAGGCCGCGAAGCAGTCGTAGAATTAATCAAAGAAGATGTAAAGAAGGCTGTTGAACACATCGAAAACCTCACTGGTAACAAGTTCAACGATCCTACAAATCCCCAACTCGTATCAGTTCGTAGCGGTGCTCCCGTTTCAATGCCTGGTATGATGGATACAGTCCTCAACTTGGGTATCAACGATGCAGTTGCTGAGACTCTCGCAACTAAGTCAGGCAATCCTCGTTTCGCATGGGACAGCTATCGTCGTTTCGTACAAATGTACGGTGACGTTGTTCTTGGCATGAAACCCAAGAATAAGACTGACATCGATCCCTTCGAGGAGATTATCGAAGACGTTAAGGCTAAGAAGGGCGTTAAGTTTGATACAGAACTCGACGTTGACGATCTTAAGGAGCTCGTAGTAAAGTTCAAAGCTGCTGTTAAGGAAAACACAGGTAAGGACTTCCCCACTAGCGCATGGGATCAACTTTGGGGCGCAATCTACGCTGTATTTGATAGCTGGAACAACGACCGTGCAATCCTGTACCGTCGCATGAACCAAATCCCCGAGGAGTATGGTACAGCTGTTAACGTACAAGCTATGGTTTACGGTAACATGGGCGAAACATCTGCTACTGGTGTATGCTTCAGCCGTGCCGCTGCTACAGGCGAAAACCTCTTCAACGGTGAGTACCGTATCACTGCTCAGGGTGAAGACGTTGTTGCTGGTGTTCGCCCTCCCCAACAGATTATGACCGAAGGTAGCCGCCGCTTGG
>JAGHTV010000212.1 GCA_018065165.1 Candidatus Sodaliphilus fimicaballi
GTATCGACGCTTAATTCGATGTGGTGAGGCTTGCCGGCTGTGGCAATCTCGTCGCGGCACACTTCGTGGCCATTCTCGTCGAGACCCACTGCTGTAACCACTGCAGGACGCCACTCAATGCCCTTCCAGGTACATTGCTTGGTATTATGGTTAGGCGTTACCTTGCCTTGCGATACTCCGTCGATAAACAGTTCAACCTGTGGGCAGTTGCTCCAAGCGTCAATGTCCTGCACGCCACTGTAATTCCAGTGACTTTGCAGTGTTACGCCCGGGCGGGTAGAGTAGGGCACCCATAGTGCGTTGGCATACACGCGATAGGGCAACTTGGGGAAGCGATTGCCGTCCATAGCACAAGAGCCCAGACTCTTCTGGTTGCGCATGCCATTGAGGTAGATGGTATAACCCTCGCCATAGGTCTCGGCCAGCATCCAGTGGAGCCAGCCACAAGCCTTGTTATTAAGGTCGTCGAGGTAGTTTTGCACATAGAACTGCGTGAACTTCTTCTCGTTGTCATAGTCGTGGCGTGCAATGCACCAGCTGGGGCGTCCACTCCAGTTTGTGCCATAAACCTCGGTATTGATCGAGGGGCTGCCCTTGATTTTCTCGTAACGATTGGTGTAGCCCACCATGAGTTGCTTGCTGCTGTCCCACTCGCGAGGATAGCCGTCGCGGTTCATTACGATGCGCGGAGCGTAGAAATCCCACTTCTCGGCTTCTTCTTGAGTATAATTGGGCAGATATTTCTCGCCTTCGTATGCTAGACCGTTGTTTGACTCCCACACGAGTATTGACGGGTGATTGCGGAAGGCGATGATGGCGTCACGGTCGTCCTCGCGCTTGTAAGTGAGAGCGGGCTCGTTCTTGAGCGACCACTCGCCGTCGCTACTGTTGAGGAATACGAGTACACCCAGCTCGTCGCATGCCTCAACCATCTCGACGAATGGAGGCTGGTGGCCCACACGCAGTGCGTTACCGCCACAGTGGGCTATGCGGTTAATCTCCTCCCACTGTATTGCTGTGGGAACGGCGGCTCCAAGACCAGGATAGATGTTGCGCTTGCCAAATCCTCGCAAGATGGTCTTCTCGCCGTTGATGTAGCAATAGTCGTCGTCCCAGGTGATGGTGCGCAGGCCCATCTTCTCGGTGTGAGTGTCGGTGAGACGACCATCAACATAGGTCTTGGCCTCGACGGTGTAGAGATATGGAGTGCCGCTGCCACCCACGGGATACCACAGGGTGGGATTGGCGATTGAGTCGGTGTGATCGGCAACAAAGCGTCCGCCAGCAGGTGCGATGCCCTTTTGCTCAAACTTGAGTACGGCTTTGCCCGATGCATCGAGCAAGCGTGTCTTGATGGTAACGCGAGCGAGCGCTGGACCGTCGTTTTGTGCTACGGTCATAAATCTCATCACTGCCTTGTCGTGGCTGGTGCTGAGGGTGCCGTAGTAAGTGCCCCATTTGCCGGTGGGTGAGTAGCTGTTGGTGGGAATATAAACATCGTCCTTGATGTGCATTATCACGGGTGCTGTGATGCCGCCCATTGCCTGACCAAAACCCTCGCTCTCGCCAAAGCCAGGCCATGCAAAGAAGGTGTCCTTCTTGTTTGATACATTGAGAGCCAGCACATTGTCGCCGTCCCAGTTGATGTAAGGGGTGATGTCAACAGTAAACGGCAAGAAACTGCCCACATGGGTCACAGGACCGGGTTGAGGCACGCGGGTGTTGCTCTTGATGGGCTGACCGTTGATATATACCGTTGTTGCGATGTTAACGCTCTGGAACTCAACAAGGATGTGCTTGTTGCGATACTTCTTGTCGAGTGTGAAGTGCTTGCGATACCACACCTCGCCACGCCAGCAGCGTTCGCCTGTGGTGCCGTTAAGGAAGGAGTCGTGCTCGTTGTAGCAGTGAGGCACACCCACGGTCTCCCACTCGCTGTCGTTGTAGCCGCTAGTTGCAGCCTCGTGAATAACGTTGTAGTCGACCTTGGGGTTTACATTTATGGTTGCTTTGTCAAATGGAGTGTCGTGCTTGTCGTTGTCCATCACACGCTCCATGTTTACCTTGATGTAGCGACAGTCGTGCTGCACACTCACTGTGCCGCTGGTGCTGCCGGTGACCTGCTTGAGGCCCACTGTGTTGCTCACGGTAGTGCTCTCGTCGGTACCTATGGTGGCAAATTCGTTGACCAGGTTGGCCTGGCATTTTACATCTTCCTTGATGTGGATCTCACGCCAGTCGGTGCCGTTGTTGCTGCGGTAGGCCTTAACCTTAGTCCACTGCACGCGGTCGCCGTCAAAGGTGATTACGACCTCGCCCACAGCTTTCACTTGACCCAGGTCAATAACTTGCTCGCCGCAGCTGGTTACTGCTACGCTTGCAATGGGGCTGCTGCGGTCAATGCGCGAGAACTTCCATTGCGTACCGTCAAGACGAATGGTGGTTGCCATACAGCATATAGCTGTGGCAACCATCATTGTAAATATTGAAATCTTGTATTTCACCGTCAAATTGTCATTTTTATCTAATTACGACCTTGGTAGTGGTTGTGCTAGAACCGCTCTTGATGTTCACAACATAGATACCAGGAGTAGCGATGTTGAGAGAACCGTTCTCGCTTACAACTGCTTGTTCAACGAGAGAACCTGCAGTGCTGTACACTTGCAGCGTGCTAGCCTCGCTAACGCTATAGTACAAGTTGCTGCCCGTTGCCCATGCCTTGGCCGACATTACTGTGGTGGTCAAGTCGTCGATGCCGCTAAATTCAAATGTGCTCAATGCGCTTGTCCACAAGCTGCCGCGGTTACCGTTGTCAACGGCTTGG
>JAGHTV010000188.1 GCA_018065165.1 Candidatus Sodaliphilus fimicaballi
CCACATGTGGCAACTCACCCCCGCCAAAAGGGTGACAAGCGTCCACAATGAGTAGTGCAGGAACCTAAAATCGCCAAATGTAGATAGTCACTGACCGACAACTTGAGGCATATAACTATACCTCAACAACTATTTTATCAAGTTCTTTTTCTAAATTTTCCAAGAAGCCGTTAACCGACTTATTTTGTGCATACTAGTCAAATTATAGTTGAGCAAATCTAAACTCAACTCTTGCAAGAACCTCTTGCGACGAGCCGTTCTCGGCAAACTGGCGCATCCATTTATCCCACAAAGAATTGACCAGTCGCTCGGCTTCGCGGCAACGAGTTTCCTCCTCGGGGCTGACGTTAAGCGGTATGGGCCTAACATCGGCTAGTTGCAACCATATTTCTTTTTTACCTTTAATTGCCATTATCTGTGTTGTCATGCATTAAGCTGGTTAATGCATTTGTCAATGTCCCGCACAATCTTGGATAACACGCTCTTGCTCTTGGCAACAGCCTCGGGAGTAGGTGCAATCGTGTGAGCCAGACGCAAATATTCATTTTCACGCTTCACACGCTCCACCTCGGCACGCAACTTCTCGTTATCGGCACGCAATTGTGCCAACTGGTCGTCGACAACCTGCTTGCTCGCAGCCAGTGAATGGTATTTCTCTACCATCACCTTGCTTTTAGCAATAATGCGAGTCAATGTGTCTTGAAGTTCGTTAGCCATAATTATCCAACTTTTTTACAAAAGTACAAAAAAAACACGAAACAACAGCAATAATGCACTCAAAATAAAAGTAACCACACAAAAAAACGGAACAAGTGTGAACTTTTTTTGATTTAAGGACAAAAATTCAACTTTAACTTTGTAATTTTGCAAATTGAAATGACAGGACTAGTAATAAAAAATACAGGCAGTTGGTATGTAGTACGTGAGCCAGATGGCACATTGCACAACTGTAAAATCAAGGGGAACCTCAGGTTGAAAGGTTTCCGTTGCACTAATCCTGTTGCCGTGGGCGATGTCGTAAACATCGAGACAAAGAATGACGGTACAGCTTTTATCCTCTCTATCGAGGAACGCCGCAACTACATCATCAGGCGTGCAAGCAACCTGTCGAAGGAGTTCCAGATAATTGCCAGCAACCTTGACCAAGCAGTGCTTGTCGTTACCCTGGCGAACCCTGTGACAAACACAACATTCATCGATCGATTCCTGGCAACTGCAATGGCCTACAA
>JAGHTV010000252.1 GCA_018065165.1 Candidatus Sodaliphilus fimicaballi
GTCATGAGACACCTCGCAACGAGCGTCCCAGCAATGACCGTCCCGAGCGCCAAGGCCGTCCCGATCGTCAGCACCGCAATGACCGTCAACATCGCAATGGAAACCGCCACCAAGGTGGATCTAACAAGCGTAAGAATGAAAACGGTAACAACACCGAGAACTCTAACAACCGCCCACAGCAGCCCAAGAATTAATCTTGCGGCTGTTGTGATGGCAATTGTTTCGATATTAATTTGCTTGGGCTCTTGTTCGCCCGAGCAAACTTCTTATTGTGAGTTCCGTAGTTTGCCCAATGATGGTTGGTTCACGACTATGCCCGTGCGTTTTCAACCCGAGTTGACCGACTCGACAGCACAAGCTTACAACCTGGAGATTGCCTTGCGTCACAACAACACTTACCCTTATCGCAATTTCAGCCTAGTAGTTGACTTGATTGGCAATGGCTCGGTTAAGCGTCGCGAAGTGAAGACCGAACTTGCCGATGGTTATGGAAACTGGAAAGGAACAGGCTTTGGTGCACTGTATCAAATCAAGGTTCCCGTTGGGACAATACAAGCCTGTGATTCCATCAAACACATTGTTCTGTGGCAATCAATGCGTGATTGTGATTGCATAACGGGTATTGAAAATGTGGGTGTAATTATTACTCCTGTCAAATAATGACAAATTGATAATGAATAACTTTATTCCCCAAAATATTAGCGAAGAAATTAATGGACGAGTAACGAGAATTGCTCAGGCCCTTAAGGCTAATGACATTGACGCAATGCTGGTTACTGACAATGTTACTTTATTTTATGTAACAGGTCGTGTCTTTGCTGGCTATGTCTATATTACAGCCGATGGCCATGCCCGTTATTTTGTTCGTCGTCCCATTGGATTTGAGGGGGTAGATTATATACGCAAACCCGAGCAGATTGTCGAGCTGTTGCCTGATTCTCCTGCAACGCTTGCAATCCAGTTTGACTCGCTTTGTGTTGCCGACTTCAATCGTCTTTCTCGTGCATTCTCAAGTGCGACAATTGTCGATTGCAGTGCTATCATGCGTGGCATACGAGCCGTGAAGTCTCCTCTCGAAATTGAGATGATGACAAGTTGTGGTGTCAATCACACCGAGGCCTATAGCCACATCCCCGAGGTTTATCGCCCAGGAATGACCGACGTAGACTTGCAGATAGAGATTGAAAGATTGTTGCGCAAGCAAGGGTGTTTGGGCATCTTCCGTGTTCACGGCGAGTCTATGGAGTTGTTCATGGGAAATATCTTGTGTGGCGACAATGCCGACAATCCCACGCCATACGACTTTGCTATGGGTGGAGGAGGTCAAGACCCATCGCTTCCTGTGGGTGCCAATGGTACTGTTATTGCTCCAGGTCACTCTGTGATGGTTGACGCATGTGGCAATTTCAACGGTTATATGACCGACATGACCCGCACCTTCTGCCTGGGCGAGGTTTCTCATCTTGCTCAGCGTGCCCATCAGTTGTCAATTGACATTAACAAGCGTTTGTCACAAGAAGGCAAACCAGGCGTTGAGGCCAAGCGTCTGTATGAACTGGCACTCGAGATGGTTCAGGAAGCGGGAATGGATGATTACTTCAAGGGGCATCGCCAGAAGGCTGGCTTTGTTGGTCATGGATTAGGCATTGAGATTAACGAAGCACCCGTCATTGCACCTCGCAGCCGTGATGTGCTCGAGGTGGGAC
>JAGHTV010000120.1 GCA_018065165.1 Candidatus Sodaliphilus fimicaballi
GACGCATAACATCGTGGCACACAGCACGTACATCCTCGGGGATCACATAGCCGCGTCCCTTGAGGAATGCATAAGCGCGAGCTGCCAGAGCCATACTGATAGAAGCACGGGGCGAAGCGCCAAAACTTATCATGCTCTTGAGGTCGTCCAGACCATAGTCGCCGGGGAAGCGTGTTGCAAATACGATGTCAACGATATAACGCTCAATCTTCTCATCGACATAAATCTTTTGAACGATGTCACGCACCTCAACGATGTCCTTGGGAGTAACCAGAGGCATGATGTTGTGCTTCTCGGGATTGATATTCATCTTAATGATGCTAGCCTCCTCGGTCTTGCTGGGGTAGCCAATGACAACCTTCATCAAGAAACGGTCGACCTGTGCCTCGGGCAATGGATAGGTACCCTCCTGCTCAATGGGGTTCTGGGTAGCGAGCACGAGGAAGGGATCGTCGAGCTTGAATGTGTTTTCGCCGATGGTTACCTGACGCTCTTGCATGGCCTCGAGAAGCGCGCTCTGCACCTTGGCAGGAGCACGGTTAATCTCGTCGGCGAGAACGAAGTTGGCAAAAACGGGACCCTTCTTAGCCTCAAAGCTTTCGTTCTTGATGCTATAGACCATAGTACCGATAACATCGGCAGGAAGCAAGTCGGGGGTAAATTGGATGCGGCTGAACTTGGCATCGATGAGTGATGCGAGAGTTTTAATTGCGAGAGTCTTAGCGAGGCCAGGTACACCCTCGAGCAGCACATGGCCATTGGCCAACAATGCAATCAACAATGAATCAACGAGATGTTTTTGTCCTACGATGGTTTGATCCATACCTTGCTTGACCATGTTAACAAAATTGCTTTTGCTAGCGATAAGGTCGTTCAACTCTCTAATATTGACAGTTTCGCTCATAGTTTTCTTGTTCTTAAAATACTTCTTTGAAATTTATGATGCAAAATTATCAATTTGCCCTTAAATGTGCTAATAAAAACCCGTTAATATTATGTATTTTAAGTTAACTATGTTAAAGCGAAGCGGCAAGCAGTTAAAATGTATTAACAACTTGCCGCTTTATAGGGTTTTATTGTAGATAAATTACTTCTTCTTGGTAGCAAACTGAGCAAAGAGTTTAGCCTGCAATTCGTGAGCCTTCTTCACGCTCTCTGGGTTGTTGGCATCGATGCCATACTTAGATGCGGGAGGTATGACAAGGATTGTTCCGGGAGGAACGGTGTTGGGGTTGTTAATCTTGGCTTTATTCTCCTCGTAGATGTATACCCAGAAGTCCTTGTGACCATAGTGCTTCTTGGCCATGCGGGTGAGGTACAAGGTTCTTGTAGTAGTGTCAGTAACAACCTTGTTGGCCGCCTGTGGAGCAGGAGCAGCAACGGGAGTCTCAGTAGCCTCGGGAGAAACCTCGGGAACAGGGGCAGTGTCGGTAGCCTCGGCTACGGGAGCAGCAACAGTGTCGGCAATTTGAGTTGTGTCCACGGTAACCAGCGTATCGGCCTGGATGGCCTCACCGGTGTGAATGTTGAACATACCGTTGTCCATTACACCCCATGTGGTGAGTGCAATGAGGAGCATACCTAAAGCACCTAAGACGATGCCCTTGATGAGTGAATTACGGGCAATTCTTCGTTTTTCTCTTTCAAATTCCATAATCGAATATGTTAAAGCGGTTGGAGCATTTTCTAGTGGATTTTCTTCTTCCTCGCCCTCGGGAGAACCCTCGGGAACGGTAACCTCTTCCTCGAGGGGAACAGTGGTGGGAACCTCGTCCTCGAAGGGAACGGTGGCGGGAGCTTCCTCCTCAACGGGTACGACAGGAGGCGCTACGGGGGCTTCTACTGGAGTATCTTCACCCTCGGGAGAAACCTCGGGAACGGTAACCTCTTCCTCGAAGGGAACAGTGGTGGGCACCTCGTCCTCGACGGGTACGGCAGGAGCCTGAACGGGAGTACCCTCAGGCACTGAAGCAAGTGGCACAAAGGGCGGTGGCGTTACCACTTCTATGCCCTCGGGAGAAGCCTCGGGAACGGTGGTAGCAACCTCCTCCTCAACGGGAACGGCAGGCGGCTCTACGGGGGCTTCTACTGGAGTATCTTCACCCTCGGGAGAACCCTCGGGAACGGTAACCTCTTCCTCGAAGGGAACGGGAACAGCGGTTGCGGTTTCCTCAATGAGTTCTTCGGTTGTGTCGTCGATGGGCTCGAGTGCAGCAATCTCAG
>JAGHTV010000075.1 GCA_018065165.1 Candidatus Sodaliphilus fimicaballi
GAGGATTAACAGGCTGAGGACCAGTTACGGTACAGTTAGTGTTGTCAAGCTGTGTCATGTTGCCAGCTGCATCGCTAACATAGATTTCCTTGAGCGAAACGGTTGCTGTTCCACTGAAGTTATCGGCAGCTGTAACATAGAAGTATACTACCTCACCGCTGTTGCCATAGATGTCATAGCTATTGGTCGAGTAGTAAGTGGCATTGTACTGGCCGTTGCCACGGTCCTTAAATGTGAGAGTGTGATCATCGGCACGGTCAGTGTTAACACCGCAACGCAGACGTCCACGGCTATCAAGTGCCATTGTTAGTCCATTGGGCAAATAAAGCTCCAACTGGAATGCCGAGAGAGTATTTGTATTGTCAAGATTGATACTCACCTGCTTAGTCTCGCCTGCCTCTATTGAGAAATTATTGATATACATCCTATCAGCATAAGCATTGAATGCCGATAGGACGGCTATCATGGCAAATAAAATCTTTTTCATTTTTACTTTATTTTTTTAGTTCAAAGCCTTCTAGGCTCTCTAAGCCCCCCCTAGATTGTCTATAGACAATCTAGAAGGATCATTAAACTATTAAACTATTAACCCCTTACTTTACTACAACTTTCTTTCCGCCCACGAGGTAAAGACCTGCGGGGAGATTATGTGTAGCCTCGCTTGCATTTACATTGCGACGGATAAGTTGACCAGCAACATTGTAAACATTTACGGGACCATTGTCCACTGTAATGTCGTTGATACCTGTAACAGCATTAACGCCTACGCTTACAGCTTCAAGTTGCTTGAGTTCACCCTTAGCGGTTGAAGCAAAGATGTTGTCAAGCTTGATATCCTCGTTAACATTGCCAGTAGCCATCACCTCAAGGCGAATAACCGTGCCATTGTTGCCAGCGATGTTGTTGCTCTCGGTAGAGAATGCAGCGATTGTTGCCTTGCCATTAACTGTACGACCCACCATCAGGTTATGACCATCGGCACGACCTGTGAGTGTTGCACCCTTAAGCACAAGACCATCGGGCAGATTGATGTCCATTTGCAGTGCGCTGAATGCGTTGTCGTTGTTCAGCTCAATGTCAATGAAGCGGGTCTCGCCAGCCTTAATGTCAACACCTTGTGCTGCCATGTAGTCATTGCCAGAGAGAGGCATTGCAGCAACCTTAGCAGGAGCGTTATTGCCACCGTCGAGGATGATGTTGGCAATGAGGACCACGTCGTTGATGCGAACGAAACCGTCCTGGTTAACATCGGCAGCAGCAAATACAAATCCAGCAGGTTCATCACCCAGGATGTAGTTAGATGTAGTAACCACATCATTGATGCGAACAAAACCGTCGCCGTTAGCGTCACCAGTTATGTATTCTGGTTCTTCTTCTACACTTACCCATTGCAAGTAGGGGAATCCTTTTCCTTCCTTGATTGACCAAGTCTCATTGAAGTCCCATCCCTGAGCTGCATAAGTTGCTTGTTGCATGAGGGTTGCAAGTTGTACACCCTTACCCTCGAGTACATCGTCATAGATTGTCTGTGTCACATTGTTCACCGATACCACCATTGCCTTGTTGGCAAAGTTGGTTGCAGCAGGTGTTGCAGCACCATTTTTAAGTCCGCCTATAACACGCATTGCTACGCCTGTCTGGTCGCTCACGTCAATACGATTGTTGATTGCGAAACAATGGTTAACGGCAGCATTAGCACCATCAAGGTAACCAGCAATACCTGCACCAAAGTTTGTTGCTGCAATGTCACCATTAGAATAGCAGTTCTTTACTTCTCCATAGGTGTATCCAACAACACCGCCAGCATAGAGTCCGCCTGTAGTCTTGACCGAACTATAGCAATTGACAATATTTCCACTTGCAGCACCAGCAATACCACCAGCATGACTGTTTTCCATATCGCTTGATTCAGCAGTACCTGTCGAAGTACAAAGTGTAATATTGGCGCTTGTTTCACCAACCAGGCCACCTATATAGTCTTTACCAGTGAGTGTAACATCGGCCATACTTAATGTTATGTCAGCAGTAAGTTCGCCGGCAATACCACCCACATAGTTACCTGTTGCATTAATTGTTGTTGACTTGACAACAGCATCTGATACCATAGCCGATACATAACCAGCAATGCCACCTACATGATTTGTTCCATTTACAGTAGCATTCTTTACAGAGCATTGTGAAATTGATGTGTTATCAGCCTTACCAGCGATACCACCTACATATTCTTGACCTTCGACAGTACCAGCAGCTGTAATATTAGTCAGTACACTTCCTGTAGCCTTGCCCACAACGATACCGCTGCAATTTTCACCTGTACAAGACTTGCCTGTAGCAACCTTGACGGTAAGATCCTTTATGGTCGCGTTTTCAATGCTTGAAACCAAACCGCAATTCTGACTACTGTGATTAAACCATAAGCCACTAATGGTCTTTCCATTGCCATCGAGTTGTTTCATTGTTCCACCTCCTGTGAAACCTATAGGTTTCCAACCCGCAATAGCGTCATGAGAAGCAATATAATCGGTGAGGTCAATATCGTTCATCACCTTATAATAGCTATAGCTATTGATATTTGCCAGGTCACTTGCAGTATAGATGAGATAAGGATCCTCCTCGGTGCCAGCACCTGCATAGCCTACTACCGATGTTACAAAATAACTTTGTATTTTGTCGCCAACAGTTGCATATACCTTAATTGTAGCACCCGAGGGCAATGGGTCAACGGCTGCTGTCCAGGTGTTACCGCTAACGGTAGCAGTATAGGTCTTTCTATCAACCACAACATACACGCTAGCACCATTCACGCAATTGCCACCGATGCTGGTGTCGCCTGCCAGTTGCTTGCCGTTAATTACAGGGGGAGCACATTGTGAGGGTTTATAGGGATAACTCTCGGTATCGAGAATTGTCCAGTCGTTTATGAAATCCCAATTCAACCCTTGATATGTAGTTTTATACTTAAGCATTGATTTGCCTATGCTGGTTCCAGATTGTTCTCCATCGGTAGGAGTAATTTGCAATCCTTGCGACACAATGCGCATGGTGGTAAGACCGCGGTTGGCATCGGCAGTACCATTTGAACCTATTACGGGCGAGCCTGATGCAATAACACCATAAATGCGGCCTACATCTCCATTAACAGCATTTACAACCTCTCCTGCTGCTACATTGCTCTTGATGGTTACCGAACCGTTAGTTTCTCCAACGATACCACCTACATATTGCAAGCCATTTATGGTTCCAATAGAATAGTTCTTGCATATAGCAGCGGCGTTGGTGCTTCCCACAATACCACCAACACAATTATTGTTTGCGCTTATGTTACCACTATAATAACCGTTCGTAATTGATGCAGAATTATTGCAAATACCAGCGATACCTCCTGTTCCACTAAATTGAGACCCTTGCTCACTTACTATATCGCCCACAGCAAATATGTTATCTAATAAGCCGAGATTACAACCAGCAAAACCACCTACAGGAGTCTTACCGTTTACATTTGCGATTGTTCCACATCCATTTACATTATTATTATAAGAATCAAAAGCCCCGGCAAATCCTCCTGTATATTCCCCGCCATTTAAATCATTGACGATAGAATAACTATCCTTTATGTTTATTTCCTCGGCATATCCTATGGCTCCACCAGTATATTGCGTGCCACTTAATTTGGTAGACCGTGTAACACACCCCGTGATTGTGTCATAATAACTCCAACCAGCAAATCCACCAGTATATTTTTGGCCCTGAATCGATTGTGATGTAACCGTACATGATGTAGTATTTTGTGTCATTGACAACGCAACAAAACCTCCTGCATAGTTTCCTGTACAATTTACATCACCAATATAGCCACAAGACGTCACATTGTCATCTACTTGAGAAGTGCCAATAAAGCCTCCTACATATTCACTACCGCTTACACCATTGAATGATGCTGACACATTATTGATTTGCGACAATTGTGATAAACCAGCAAAAGAACCTACACGCCCCAAGCCTTTTATTGTTGTGCCTTTAATTGTAAGATTAGAGATTTTAGCTCCATTTAAGCAACTGAAAAATCCCACAAAATTACTATTTCGATTGATTGAGATGCCCGAGATTGTGTGATTGCTGCCATCAAAGTTGCCCATAAATGGAGATGCCTGTGAACCAATTGGTTCCCAGCCATCAATAGGGCTGTTATCGGCAATAAATTCGCTTAAGTCAATGTCGGCCATCAGTTTAAAGTAAACATCGGTATATCCTGTAAAATTGCGAACATTGTATAACTGAATAGGATTGAAAATCAGGTAAGGGTCATTCTCAGTTCCTGAACCAGATCCTCCAAACCCTCCAGGTCCCTGTTGGGTACCTATCACTATCATTTCTGCACCATCTTTCAGCAAAGTTTGACTCTTCCAGTAGTTTGCATTTGCATAATTTGAATAGAATTGGAATGGAATATAGATATTGTGTTTAGTTTTAAAAGTATTACTGCTTATTTTGGGAGGAGTAGTTGCACAAATACTAAATGCAGCTTTTGAATAAATATCATAAAAAGCATAATCACCAATTGTTGATATACCTTTACCTATATTGACGGATTTAAGTCCGCTACAATGCTCAAAAGCTCTTTCTCCGATGCTAGTTACTGAACTATGAATAGTTAGCGAAGTGAGACCAGAGCAACTATAGAACGCATAGTCTCCTATAGAAGTGACAGAGTTGGGAATAATAAGAGAGCCGGAGAAAACATTGCTGTAGAACGCATAGTCTCCTATAGAAGTGACAGAGTTGGGGATTATAGAGTTTTTGCACCCTAACATGAGTGTGTTAGTACTTGTTTCTATGATTGTATTGCTGTTATCTCTTGAATCATATGTTTTATTACTTTCTTCAACAATGATTTGAGAAAAACGGGTGTGTCTGAAAGCTTGCTTTCCTATGTCAGTGACAGTGTTGGGAATGAAAAGAGAGCCGGTGAGACCAGAGCAATTTATGAACGCATAGTACTCGATTGTAGTGACCGACTTGGGGATGGTGAGTGAGCCGGTGAGACCAGAGCAACCATCGAAGGCACTATATCCGATAGTTTTGAGATTGTCGGGGAGATTAAGAGGGCCGGTGAGACCGGAGCAACCACAGAACGCGTCGGGCCCAATTTTAGTGACAGTGTTAGGGATGGAG
>JAGHTV010000472.1 GCA_018065165.1 Candidatus Sodaliphilus fimicaballi
AGAACGATATCGATGATGGCGTTCATGTCGGCTACGTCAACATTACCGTCACCGTTTACGTCGCCAACAGCTGTTGCGGCTTGCAGACCAAGGATCATATCGATGCAAGCGTTAACATCGGCAATGTCAACAACGCCGTCGCCGTTGATGTCGCCCTTAACACCAGGTTCGGGGCCGGGACCGGGTTCTACATTCTTGCCAATCTTGTAAACGCTCATACCATTGAAGCTCTTGAAGTTGAACAGAGTAACAACCTCTTCGCCCTTGTCGTCCTTGCTGTACTGAACATTGAAGCAGTGGATGCGGTTACCACCGTCAGATACCTTACCAAGTGAGTCGGCGGGAATTTGCCAGTATTTAGTCATGCCCTCGAGAGCCATATCGGGACCAAGCTCGCAGATGTTGGCCTGGCAGCCGTGGCCGTCGCCACTGTATTGAGCCATTGAGTAAACGATGAAGTTGCGACCATCGATGTGGAACTCAGTTACACCATTGGTACCATCCTCGGGCCAGAGCTCAGTCTCAACATTCTCAAATGAGTCGATGAGCGAACCGTCGCCAGAATAAAGCAGGGGCATGCTATAGAAACCATCGACATACATCAAGTCGCCGTTGTACAGGGTTTCCTCGTCCTCGCCAAGGAGAATCTTAGCAAATGGGCCATAACCCCACTCGGTAACAGTCTCGGGATAGAACATAGTTGCATCCAGGTAAGTGTCGCCCTCGAAGCCACCCTCAAAGTCGCCGTCAACATCGGCAAACCAGCTGTAGAGTGTAGGAACGTTGGTACCTGCATTAACAACCTTACAGGGAGCCTGCTCACGAGTGATATCGCCCACGAGGTCATAGTAGTCGGTACGAGCAATTACATCGCCCTTCTCAAGGTCGGCAATGAGTGTGAGCTCACCGCTCTCGCCATTAAGCATATACAGAGGAATTGATGTCGCTTTCTCGCTAGTATAGGGAGCTACCCACAGGTGACCAAAGTTGTCAACACCGATAGAGTTTACACCCAGGAAAGTGCCGAAGGGACGGCCATCGAGAGTAATGTCGAGATCGGGCAGAGCCTTGCCATCGAGAGCGCTGAAACGGTGAACAACAGCAGCTACAACAGTATCGCCAGGAGCTACAACAACTGCCTTTTCCTCGCTACGGGGAACATAGATAACATCGTCCTTCATAACAGCAGTACGAGCACGAGTGTGGCAGATGGGACTTGCCTGGAACTCCTTGGGAGTGTGTACACGGTCAAATGACCAGCAGTTGACGATCTTGAGACCGTTTACCTCTTCATAGGTCTTGCCATCGGTAGTTGCACTTGCACCTGCCCATGCCAGAATAGCCATAGAAGCTACGAGTAATAATTTCTTCATAATCGGTTAAGTTAAATAAGTTTATGTTTATGTGTATAATATAGGGCAAAAATACAATAAATAATTCACATTAGCAATAGTACAAGCTGTTTATAACACAAAATTAACTGCGCGTGACATCAATGCCACGCGCAGCGTTTTATCTTTATCCCAGCGGAAAAGCGCTGGGCACAGAACCATTTATTCACCTTGAGCGAACGCTCAAGGAACGGTGGTTGCCCGTTTTAATGGAGGCTCGCAGGTCGCGGCACGGGCCATAACACCTTGAGGAGTTGCGGACAGCACAGGAGTGCAGTCTCTACATCCGCTCCTCACTCCATTGAGCTCGCTTAACGGCTCGCTTCGTAGCGAAGCGCTCTGATAAGGGAGCAATAGCGACCGCTCTGAAGAACGAAGTGTTCTGATAAGCGAAGCGCTCTAAAAAAACTTACAGTCCCAGAACGATATCGATGATGGCGTTCATGTCGGCTACGTCAACATTACCGTCACCGTTTACGTCGCCAACAGCTGTTGCGGCTTGCAGACCAAGGATCATATC
>JAGHTV010000030.1 GCA_018065165.1 Candidatus Sodaliphilus fimicaballi
GATTATTGATAGACCCATAACCCTCACCAAACAACGGTGGGAAAAGGAAGATGAGCGTGCTGAGCAACAGCCCTCCCAGTATGAACTTGTGACGTGGATGCTTGATGCGACCGAAGATGCCCTCTATCTTCTCTATCATCTTGCTGAAGTACAACGATACAAAGCCACAGAACACACCCAGCAGTATCACAAACGGAATGCGTGATGTGAAGAACGGCTCGCTCTGCGAGAAGAAGAACTCAACATTGTATCCAGTGAAGATGTAGGACACGGTTGCACCGGTCACCGAGGCAACAATGAGCGGTATCGCCGAACCTGCGGTAAGGTCGAGCATAAGCACCTCGACGGTAAACAACAAACCCGCAATGGGTGCCTTGAAGATGCCAGCAATACCTGCGGCAGCACCACATCCCACAAGCAACATAAGCGTGTGAGGCGATAAGCGGAACGCCTGTCCCAGATTGGAACCAATGGCAGCGCCTGTAAACACAATGGGGCCCTCGGCTCCCACCGATCCACCAAAACCGATGGTCATAGATGATGCAACAAGCGAGGCATACATGTTCTTAACCTTGAGGCGGCTCTTCTTGGGTGCGATGGCATAGAGCACACGGGTCACACCGTGAGAGATGTTGTCACGCACCAGATATCGCACATACAGCGATGCCAGCAATATACCCACAAGAGGGAATATGAGGTACTGGTAGTGAATCTCGGTCCAAGCAGTAGTTGACTCGACCAGTCCACCCATCCACCCAATGAGGAACTTGAGCAGTACTGCAGCCAAGCCCGAGGCAATGCCCACAATGAGTGCGAGCATCACGACAAACGACTTCTCGTCGATGTGCTTCTCGCGCCATGCAAGCAAGTTCATAAACCAGCTGCCAGCCGGTCCGTAATAGGGTTTCTTTGTATTTCTTTTTATACTTATCACTTTACATTCCTCGTCCGGTAAAGACAATCTTTACCGTATAAACCATAATCTTAAAATCGTTGAGCAACGACATATTCTCGAGATACAGCAGGTCGTACCTGAGTCGCTCTACCATCTCGTCGACATTCTGCGCATAACCAAACTTAACCATACCCAGCGATGTAATGCCCGGACGCACCTGACGGAGCAAGGCGTAAGATGGTACACGCTTTACAATCTCGTTAATGTAATACTGACGCTCGGGACGCGGGCCCACAAGCGACATATCGCCTCGCAGCACATTCCAGAACTGGGGCAACTCGTCGATGCGATACTTGCGCAAGAAGTGTCCCAACCTTGTGATGCGGGGATCGTTGTCGCTCGAGAGTTGGGGAGTGCCCTCTTCCTCGGCGTTGCACACCATACTGCGGAACTTGTATATCCTGAAAGGCTCGTTGTGATAGCCTACGCGCTCTTGAGAGTAGAACACTGGTCCCTTAGAATCTAACTTGACCAGCAGTGCCACTATGGCATAAACTGGCACCAGTAGCAGCAACACGATGGCTGAAGCTACTATGTCGATCAATCGCTTGATGTTCTTGCCACTATCGCTCATATTGCCACGCGACACATCGACCAGCGGGTCGCCCACCATATCGCTGATGCGCACCTGCGACAGGAGCACATTGAGACGATCAGGGGCAATCTTTATGGGCAAGTTGAGCGAGTACAGGTGGTTGATGGTGTTGAGCACAGTCTCAGAGTCTTGCTTAGTGGGCACCACGATGAGTTCCTGTATGGCCTCTTGCTGGCACACCTCGGCTATGTCGTCGAGCTGGTAGCAAGGCAATGACAATTCCTTGACATCGTTCTCGTTGGGGATGCTCACATAGCCCATAATCTTGTAACCTAGCGAACTCTTCATGTTGTCGAGTTTGTTGCCAAAGGCCACTGCCGCTGCTCCACTGCCCACAATGAGGGTGCGGAAGCTCCACTTGCGATTCTTGATGCGGTGAGATGTAACCGATGTGATGCACAATCGCACTGAATAGACGCAGGTAAAGATGGTAGCAAACAGCAGGAATATCATCTCATAGTCGAGCCCACGCTCAAGGCTAAGGTCGTTGATGAGGGCAATGAAGAACAGTAACAGTGAAGCAATGACCGAACTCCACATTGTGGTGAAGAACTCGTGCAGTCGAGACTTGCGATAGACCTCGTTGTAATAGCCCGAGAGCGAGAACACAATCATCATGATGATGGGGAAAACAAGCTGTCCTACGAGCACACTGCTTGATGTAAGGAAGCGTCCTAGCGAGCTGTAACCACCCAAAACGACAGTCAACTCATATCGCATACAGTTGTAGACTAGCCAAGCGATGTTGGTCGTAACAAAATCGCCTGCTATGTACTTGAGTCGTTGTAGGGGTTCG
>JAGHTV010000165.1 GCA_018065165.1 Candidatus Sodaliphilus fimicaballi
ATCGAAATCACTATGAAGTTAAATAAATTATTCTTAGGACTGGTCGGCATTTCTATGGCTTTTGCTAGCTGTACAAGCGACTTCGACGCTATCAACACCGACCCCAACAACCCCACTCCGGGTACTGTTGACCCCAAGCAGCAACTTATCTTCATTCAGGCTCGCGGTATTACTTATAGTAACACATGGCAAAGCCAGGATCAAGAGCTTATTAGTACATTCTGCGAATATGGTGCTAATGACCCTCTGTCTGCTTCTGACTATAACATCGACGAGCGTTACATCAGCGGTCTGTGGAACAACTCTTACACCGTTATCGCTAACGCTAACTCTATCATCCGCTCTAACTCTGACAAGCCCATTTACAACAACATCGTGCAAATGGCTCGCGTATGGAAGGCTTATGTAGCATTGCGTCTCACTAACTGTGTAGGTGACATGCCCTACAGCGAGGCTGCAGCTGGCATCGAGCAACCCAAGTACGACACTCAGAAGGACATCTACTACACCATCTTTGAAGAGCTCAAGGATGCAGTTAATAAGTTTGACGAAACTGCTACTAACAATGTTGGTACTTACGACCTCATCTATGGTGGCGACGTTAAGAAGTGGAAAAAATTTGCCAACACTCTGCGCCTGCGCATGGCTGTCCGCATTCTCAACGTTGACAAGGAGAAAGCTAAAGCTGAGGCTGCAGCTGCTGTAGCTGCAGGTATCTTCACAAGTGCTGACGACGCTGCTATGCTTGATATGGGTGACGACACTACAAGCCAGAATCCCATCTACTATCACAGAAACTCTCGCGTTATCTCAATGTCAACTGCTTACAAGCGCCTCGTGAGTGGTCTTGGTGGTCAGAATTGGCCCACAGCTGAGGATCAGGCAAAGAACAGCAACATTACCAACGCTATCCTCGCTGCTATCAACCATCCCGCTAAGGTTGACCCACGTGCTCCCATCCAGTTTGAGCCCGCTGGCCAAGTTGGTGCTATCGAGAATCCTGCACTCATGGGTAACTGGGACGGTACCGATCCTGGCCACGTAGCATCAGCTGTAGGTGCAGCTATGGACAATGGTCAAGACGTTACTAACTTTGCTAAGATTGGTCCATGGTACTACAACGAGGTTAGCCGCAAGTGGCCACTTCTCAAGTACAGTGAAGCTTGCTTCCTCCAGGCAATCGCTATCGTTAACGGCCTCATCAGCGGCGACGCTAAGGCTTGCTACGAGAATGGTGTACGCGCTAACATGCAACAGTTCAACATTCCTGCTGATGTTATCAACGCTTATCTGCAATCAACCGAGCCCAACTACTACGGCACTACAGCTAAGTATGATGACAACGCTGGAAATTGCAACACTGCTATGGACAAGATTCTCACACAGAAGTATATCGCTCTGTTCCAGGAAGGTTCATTCGAAGCTTGGGCTGACCACCGTCAGTTCCACAAACCCACCCTCATGCCATTTGCTAACGTTGCTGCATCATTCAACCGCAATGCTGCCGACGTAACTGCAAACAATCCTAACGCTTACATCAAGCGTCTGTTCTACCCCACTGACGAGTATACCGTTAATGAGGCAAATGTACGCGAAGCTGAAAAGCGCATGGGTGGTAACAATAATACTACCAACAACGTTTGGTGGGATGTTGATTAATACGACACGCACTTTTGATTGTCATTAATATCACATGCATAGTCCCAAGCTCCGGCTTGGGGCTATTTTTTTGTTTATGTGCATTGATTGCACAAGTGCTCAAAGTTTATTAACTTTGCACAAAATACATAATACTAAAACAATGAAAGATTTCAATTTCTATACACCCACACGCGTGGTGTTCGGTCGTGAGAGCGAAGAGAAGGTGGCTTCACTAGTCAAGAGTTTTGGCGGTAGTCGTGTACTGGTTCACTATGGTGGCGGTAGTGCTCGCAAGAGTGGTCTATTGGACAAGATGGTTTCCTTGCTCAACGAGGCAGGCATCTACAC
>JAGHTV010000063.1 GCA_018065165.1 Candidatus Sodaliphilus fimicaballi
AACAGTCCCACACTTATAATTATGGCAAAGGAAATAAAGAAATGGACCACGCTCGAGACACGCTACCTGATACAGCGTCCGTGGCTCACGGCACGCGTCGACAAGGTGCAGCTGCCCAACGGCGTCATTAACCCCGAGCACTATGTGCTTGAGTATCCCGACTGGGTAAACATCATTGCCATCACCACCGGTGGCGACATGGTAATGGTGCGCCAGTACCGCCACGCCATGGACACGGTGATGATTGAGCTGTGTGCAGGCAAGTGCGAGGACGGTGAGACTGCCGAGCAGAGCGCACGCCGCGAACTGCTCGAGGAGACTGGATATGCCGGAGGCAAGTGGACCGAGATAATGACCATAGGCCAGAATCCCAGCATATGCGACAACATCACCCACTGCTTCCTTGCCGAGGGCGTTGAACTCGTGTCTGGCCAGACACTCGACGAGAGCGAGGACATTGAGGTGCTGCTCATGAAACCGCGCGAGGTGTATGAGATGATTGAGCGCAACGAGATGCTGCAAGCCCTCATGGCAGCCCCACTGTGGCGTTACTTTGCCACTCACAGCATCCCTGCCCCCATCGTCAAGCAAGAGGAAGCTCCAGTCAAGAAAATCGTGGTGCAGTTTGACTACTACAACAGCAGCGGAGCCAGCGGCAGCGACACCTTCAGGTTCACGTCGCAAGACGAGGCACAGGCCAAGTTTGACGAGATGCGCGACATGATAGACGAGAGTTTCCAGGGTGATACTGACATTGAGGTGGTTGACGAGCCCGACTTCTACGGCAAGCGTATGCGCGACACAGGCTCCTATGCTCGCGTCTATTTTGAATAAAACACTTTCCCCCATTGTCACATGAGCATATCACTACGCAACATTCTATTTGCACTCTTGTGCATTGTAAGCCTCACGGCAATGGCCGACATGGGCGGCATTAAATACCGCCGCTGGGAGGTCAAAGCTCAAGTGAACGACAAAAACCAGTGGACCGTTGAGGAACACGAGAACGTCACTTTCACCCAGGCACGTCACGGCATATACCGCTACATCGACGGCAAGTTTTACATCACCCTCAACACCGCGCCCGAGGGCGAGACTCCCTATATGGTGTACAAGAGCTACAATGGCGAGGTGGAGCTGCTTGAGACAACCGGTGGCCCCTGTGAAAATGAGATCGACAATGGTAAACTCATCATAAGACTGGGTAGCAGTGACAAGTATGTCGAGGGCGATCATGAGTACACGATAATCTATCGCTATACCTATCCC
>JAGHTV010000089.1 GCA_018065165.1 Candidatus Sodaliphilus fimicaballi
CTTTACACCCTAATTATAAAATTTCATTTCCTAGAACTCATGGATAAGAAGAAAATTGAAGCATTTGTCGAACGCTGGAACGACCGTGGCTATGAGAAAGGCGATAGCCAGATTTTCTGGATAGAGCTTTTGCAAGATGTGCTGGGCGTTGAGACCCCATCAAATGTTATTTCATTTGAAAACCAGGTAAAGCTGTCCCACACATCGTTCATTGATGCCTATATTGAGAGCACACGTGTCATGATAGAGCAAAAGTCTATCAACAAGGACCTGCGTGCTGCCATTAAGCAGAGCGATGGCTCCATGCTCAATCCATTCCAGCAAGCCAAGCGCTATGCCAGCGAGTTGCCACTGTCGAAGCATCCCCGCTGGGTCATCACTTGCAACTTCAAGTCGTTCCTTATCTATGACATGGAGCAGCCGCAAGGCGAGCCCTACGAACTCTTACTTAGCGACCTGCCTCGCGGGGCACACCGCCTGCAATTTCTTGTTGAGAAGAAGAATGCCCTGCTTCAGCATGAGTTAGAGGTGTCTATTCAAGCTGGCCAACTCGTGGGCCGCATTTATGACACCTTCCTCAAGCAATATAATGGTCGCGAAACCGAGGCCGATCTCCACTCGCTCAACGTGCTGTGCGTGCGCCTTGTCTTCTGCCTCTATGCCGAGGACGCTGGTGTCTTTGAAAAAGACCAGTTCTACCACTTCATGAAGTCGTTTGCTGTAGAGAACATGCGCATGGGACTCAAGACACTGTTTGATGTGCTCGACACGCCGCTCGACCAGCGCGACCCGTTCCTCGAGGATAAATACAATGCTTTTCCTTACGTTAACGGCTCACTGTTTAGCCAGCGTGCAGGAGAGGTAATACCGCCGTTCACTCAAGAGACCGTTGACTGCCTGCTCGACAAAGCTAGCATAGGTTTTGACTGGAGCGACATTTCGCCCACCATCTTTGGTGCCGTATTTGAGAGTACGCTCAACCCCGAGACACGTCGCTCGGGTGGCATGCACTACACCAGCATTGAGAACATCCACAAGGTCATTGACCCCTTGTTCATGGACGACCTTAACGAGCAGTTTGCTGCAATAAAGGCTATGCCACGAGGAAAGCAGCGCGAGCAACGTCTGCTCGATTTCCAGCAATACCTTGCATCGCTCAAGTTCCTTGACCCGGCATGCGGTAGCGGTAATTTCCTTACCGAGACTTACATATCACTGCGTCGCCTTGAAAACGAAGTTATTGACCAACTTACTGGCGGTCAGGCTATACTTGGTTTTGAGGAGGTTAACCCTATCAAAGTCAATATTCACCAGTTCTATGGTATAGAAATTAACGACTTTGCAGCAACGGTTGCAACCACTGCGTTGTGGATTGCCGAGGCGCAGATGATGAACGAGACCGAGCGCATTATCCATTTCAACAACGATTACCTGCCACTAAAGAGTTACCACAACATTCACGAGGGTAACGCCCTGCGTATGGCGTGGGAAGATATTGTCCCGCCTAGCGAACTCAACTACATCATTGGCAACCCACCGTTTGTGGGAGCACGCATGATGAGCAAAGAGCAAAAAGAAGACGCTATCGCTATCTTCGGCAAGAAATGGAAAAATGTGGGCAACCTTGACTATGTAGCATGTTGGTATAAACAGGCAACAAACCTTATGAATAGGGCCCAAGAAGAAGGCAATGTAGTCCGCACTGCTTTGGTTAGCACCAACTCAATTTCACAAGGCGAGCAAGTTGCAAACTTGTGGAAACCACTTATGGAACAAGATAATGTTCACATTGATTTTGCTTGGCGTACATTCCGTTGGGATAGCGAGAGTTCTCTCAAGGCTCATGTCCATTGCGTAAT
>JAGHTV010000003.1 GCA_018065165.1 Candidatus Sodaliphilus fimicaballi
ATCATAGTCTATAGTTGTAGTTGTATTTTCTTTTTTATATAGAGATTTTATAAGTTTAATAATTTCGGGTAAAAATAATACTAAAGTAATAATTAGTATGAAGCCTAATCCAATAAAGTAATTATCATCAGCTTTTAAAGACTCATCTTGCGGTAACCAATAAGTTATTACACCAAGTAAAAAGAATAATAATGACAATGTCCCGCATCCATATCTACATCCAGAATTTTTATTTGCCTCTGTATTCATATTGTTGTGATTTTGACTGATTTTTGTTCTATTATATATTCCTGTACCAGGTATACTTGTATTTAAGTAGGCTCCTCTACTAGAAAAGTTTAACTTAATACCCTTGGGACCGATAGACGTACTCATCCCGTTTTTACTCATATTTAGGTAAAAACCAGGGGCAATTTTGATTCTTTTCCGAAAATTCCAACTCATTCTTTTCTGGGATAGGGCAGAGAATCATTTGTTTCTCGTGGCGGCTGGGCTCCTGAGGACCGCCTGTGTATAAAAAAAGCGTGGAGCCATTGAATTGTCGCTTCTTCGAGGCTCGGCAAAGCCCACACTCAAACGACAAACAATGGCCCACGCAAGAGGATATAGCATACCCATACAACAATATGGGCACAATATATGCACCAAGCGTGAGCGCTATTGTCGACCGTCCTTGAGTGTTGAAATTTTGCCGATTTCGAAGATGGACAGTATCTTATAACGCTTTCGTTATCTGTAATGTAAGTCAACGAGGTGTGCCACCTCTGTGGCATAGCGATTGAAGCCGTTTCATTGACTGCGTAAAGTTAATGCTTTTTTCTCAAGGTAGCAACATTGCAAATAAAAAAATAAGGGCGGTGTTTGCCATAATATTATAAACTCACTACCCCTGCCACTGCAGGGGTAGTGAGAGATTAGTTACAACTGGTCACGGGCCATTATTAGCATAATCTTGGTGCGATACAGTCGCCAGGCTGTGCCATAGTAGGTGCCGTCCTCGCCATAGAAGCACATCAGTGCATAGGCTGCCAGCATCTCAACTACGGCTCCGTGCAGCGATTGCTCCACTTCTTGTGGCTGGTCGTGCTTGAAAGTTATCCCCATGGTAATATTACCTTTGTCGATGTGTGGATTGTAGTTCCACTCGTTGAGGTAGGCGGCTAGGCGTGTGTGCAGGTCGTTAAGACCATCCTCAATGCGCATTTCGAGCATACGGGCATTGTCAGGGGTTAGCACCTTTATCTTCTCGTCATAGGCGGCGTGCCAGGCACTCTCGGCATAGATGCGGTCGAGTATCTCGTCCAGGTCAATAGTGATTCTCATTGCAGTGGTGTTTTGTGGTGAATAGAAAAATAGGCATACTCGGGGCTAATGAAGAAGCGTGACGCGCGGCAATGCTCCAGTACAAACTCTACTGCGCGGGCTATCGACACATCGTTCTTGACCATCAGGGCCTTGACCTTGCCGGCAATCTCCTCCCACATGAGCGATTGCAACGATGGCTTCACTGGGTTTACATTGTTGTTGAGGAGGTTGCGCACCACATTGTAGGCACGATCGTAGCTCACATGGTAGTGGGGCTTGCCGTTTAAGACAGTGTAGTTCACCGCCATGCGGCGAGGGTTGGACACCTTCATCTCAAACATGAAGTCGAGCACCTTGAGGTACATCTCCATAAATTCATTGTCGCGCATCAGCTTGTTGCGACGCTTGCCGCTAATGCCACTCGTCCCCGAGTAGTTGTAATGTGAATTGTTTTTCATAGATTTAGATTTATATAAATAAGATTGTGTGAGTTTTGGTGGTGCAAAGATAATACTTGAAAATGGTAAAATGCAAATCTTGACGGGTAATTTAACAATATTTTCAATGCCTGTGCCAAATTAGGTCAAAAAGACAAACGAACACAAGGACATAAGATAATTTAATTTTAATGGTTGAGTGTGCGTAGAGAATATGTATTGTTTAACAAGATAATGTTTAGATATTACATCGAAGTAGCTAGCAGCATGTTCGCTACTTTTTTGTCAATGCTATAGGGGTGAAATTTATCCCATCCCTAGCGGGATGCTGGCAGCAGCTCAACGTGCATGAGAAAAATCATTGTAAAAACTTTGACAGTGTTAAATTATTTACTAACTTTACACACACATAAAAAAGCACTGCGGTGCGTGAGACTTAATTAATCACCTCCAGCCCCTCAAGGGCTGCTCAAAACTTCTTGATTATGAAAGGAAAGATGAAATTCGGCTTGAATATCCCCACCCAACTCGTGTTTGGGGCAGGGGAGCTTAAAAACATGTCAACAATGCGCCTACCCGGCAAGAAAGCTCTCATTGTTATCTCGGCAGGTACATCAATGAAGCGACTGGGATATCTTGATTGTCTCAAGGAGCAACTCGACAAGGCTGGTGTTGAGCATGTTACATTTGATAAAATTTTACCTAATCCCATTAAGTCTCATGTAATGGAAGGCACTGCATTGTGCGTCAGTGAAAAGTGCGACTTTGTGATTGGCCTGGGTGGCGGTAGTTCAATCGACACTGCCAAGGCAATCGCTATCACTGCCCACATGGGCGGCGATTTCTGGGACTATGTACATGGTGGTACAGGCGGCGGCAAGAAGGTTACTGGCGCCCTGCCCATTGTTGCGATTCCCACAACTGCCGGCACAGGCACCGAGGTTGACCTGTGGGGCGTTGTTACCAATGAAGAGACACACGAGAAGATGGGCTTCGGATGCCGTCACATCTTCCCCACGCTGGCTATTGTTGA
>JAGHTV010000388.1 GCA_018065165.1 Candidatus Sodaliphilus fimicaballi
GATGTGGACAAACTGGGTCAGCAATATCTGTACACAAATACCGATAATATCTTTCTTGCTCCTAAACGCCAAAAGGACGATAAGATATTGTACTTACGCAAGACCGAACTAGAGTACAAGTATGAGACTCAAAACCACTTCTCTGTAGCCATTAGTTTTGAGCACAACATTCATGAGCAATCTAAGTTCCTTGAATTCACGCATAACGATGGAAATCAAGTGAAGCGATATACCGAAGCAGGATTTAAAGCTACTTTACGATATGCTCCGGGAGAGAAGTTCTATCAAACACGCTCTTACCGCATTCCCATCAATATGGATGCTCCAATAGTAACTCTTACACAAACCTATATGCCTAAAGGTTTTATGGGAAGCAAATATGAAATCAATAAAACCGAGTTAGGAATTCAAAAACGCTTCTGGTTCTCAGCATTTGGATATACCGATATCATTGTTAAAGGCGGAAAATTGTGGAGCAAGGCAAGCTACCCCGATTTACTGCTACCTAATGCCAACCTGTCATACACAATCCAACCCGAGTCATACGACTTGATGAGTGCTATGGAGTTTGTAAACGACCAGTATCTATCATGGGATGTAACATATTGGGGCAATGGCGTGCTCATGAATCGACTGCCACTGATCAAGAAGCTGAAATTGCGTGAGGTGATTTCTATGCGCGGTTTGTGGGGTAGCCTTAGCGATAAGAACAATCCTGCTAAAAGCGATGACCTTTTCATGTTCCCGGCCGAGACACTATCTCAAACTATGGAAAAGACTCCATATATGGAGATGGCAGTAGGTCTCGACAACATCTTCACAATATTGCGTGTTGACTATGTGTGGAGATTAAGTTATCGCCACACACCTGGAGTGGATCGCAACGGAGTGCGTATCCAACTACATTTCACATTCTAATCAAGGAATCTTTTTGTTAGACCGTCGTAATTTTCTATACGGCGATCACGAAGGAATGGCCACCAGCGGCGTACATTCTCGCTGCGTTGCATGTCAACCTCAACAATAGTCTCAACTTCCTTGTCAATAGGAGCATTATAGAGAATTTCGCCCTGTGGACCTGCAACAAAACTACTGCCCCAGAACTGAATACCATTGGTTTGTCTCGACGGATCCTCCTCATGGCCAACACGGTTGACAGTAATAACGGGCAACCCATTTGCAACAGCGTGACCTCGTTGCACTGTCATCCATGCTTCACGCTGGCGAGCTTGTTCCTCTGGAGTATCACTGCTCTCATAACCAATAGCAGTGGGGTAGATGAGCAACTGTGCTCCCTTAAGTGCCATCATGCGAGCTGCTTCGGGGTACCATTGATCCCAGCATACAAGTACACCAAGTCGGCCAAGCGATGTGTCAATAGGTTCAAAGCCGAGATCTCCAGGAGTAAAGTAGAATTTCTCATAGTAAGCAGGATCATCAGGAATATGCATCTTGCGATACTTACCTGCTACACTGCCATCAGTATCATATACAACTGCTGTATTGTGGTAGAGTCCTGCGGCACGGCGTTCAAACATAGAAGTTACAAGAACAATGCCACACTCACGAGCAACCGACGAATACAATCCTGTCACCTCACCCGGAATAGCAACTGCCAAGTCAAAATTGTTTACATCTTCAACCTGACAAAAATACAATGAGTCATGTAACTCCTGCAAGACAACCATCACCGCACCTTGAGATGCAAGTTTCTTGATTTTAGAAATCAAACTACTGCGATTGAGCTCAATATCAGCAGTATTATGTTGTTGTATGATACCTATTTTCATTTCTTAAGTGTATTAGCAAATAATTGCATGGTCACACAGTGAAGTGAACCATGTTGTTTAATAAGAGCATTGCAATCAATAGCAATAATTTTTCGGTTGGGGAATGCTTTCTGAATCACATCCAATGCTAGTTTGTCACAGTCTTGACTATAAACTGGTACAAGGACTTGATGATTCATAATCAAGAAATTGGCATAAGTAGCAGGTAAGCGGAATGCAGGAATATCATTCTCACAAATTGGAGCAGGCGAAGGTAAACGAAGCAATTGGTAAGGTTGACCTTGGGCATTTGTTGCATGCTTTAGTTCTTCCTCCATAGCTTTTAATGATTCATATTGTTCATCATTTACATCGTCGCAGCCCACATAGACTATTGTGTTATCAGGAGCAAAGCGAGCAATAGTGTCGACATGCCCATCTGTATCATCGCCTGTCAAATAACCATTCTCAATCCATAATACCTTCTCAGCTCCAAGTCGGGCCTTGAGTTCATTCTCAATTTGTTCACGATTGAGCCATGGATTACGATTCTCTTGAAGCAGACACATACTTGTAGTCATTATGGTGCCATTGCCATCGCTCTCGATACTGCCACCCTCGAGCACCAAGTCACGATTAGAAACTAAAGGCACATCAAATGCTCCTTGTTCGGCCAATCGCATACTGATAAGATTATCACAATCAGCAGCAAATTTCATTCCCCAAGCATTGAATGTAAAATCAAGCAATAGGGGAGAACCGTCCTTAATAACACCAATGGGTCCAAAATCACGAGCCCAAGTGTCATTGTTAGCAATCTCATAGAAATGTATCTTGCTATAGTCTACATCACCCAGTTGTGACTTGGTTTCCTCAATATCGTAAGTGACAATGATCAAGTCTTCATCCTCAATAATGGCACGAGCGATATTAACGTAGCACTCAGTGACCTCGTCAAGGATATAGGCCCAGTCAGTAGCTTCGTTGGGCCAAGTAAGTATTACTGCATCTTGAAGTTCCCACTCGGCGGGAAAACGCAATTTGTTGCTCATTTGATAATAATTGAATTTGAGTTCAAAATTAAAGAATTTTTATCAAATTTCAAATTGTTGTATCAGATATTTTCTGTTGATAGACACAAAGCAGCCTTGCCAGAATGACATTTAATAGTCATTATACAGGCAAGGCTGATGTATGATATAAGTGATTTTTACAATTCTATTGCATTTTTTACCTTCTCATCAAGTAGAGCAAAGTTCAGGACATCGTCAATTGTGTCAACATAGTGGAAAGTAAGACCTTTCAGGTATGTCTCATCGATATCTTCAATATCCTTGCGATTTTCTTTACACAACATAATGTCGGTAATACCCGAGCGCTTGGCAGCAAGTATCTTCTCCTTGATACCACCCACAGGCAAGACCTTTCCTCTCAATGTTGTTTCACCCGTCATTGCAAGATGACTGCGAACCTTACGCTGAGTGAAAGTTGACGCGAGTGAAGTAACCATAGTTATACCTGCCGATGGGCCATCCTTAGGAACTGCACCTTCAGGAACATGTACATGTACATTGTACTTTTCAAATACGGCAGGATCAATACCCAATTTTTCGCAATGGGCTTTAATGTATTGCATTGCAATAGTTGCCGATTCCTTCATCACGTCGCCCAAGTTGCCAGTAAGTGTAAGTTTCTCACCCTTGCCCTTAGACAATGAAGATTCAATATATAGAATTTCTCCTCCTACAGCAGTCCACGCAAGGCCAGTTACAACGCCAGCAAAGTCGTTACCCTCATAGCGGTCACGATTATAGTTCTTGGGACCAAGGTATTTGGGCAACATATCAACGGTAACTGATGTTGGGAACTCATCACCATAAGCCTTAAGGCGTGCTATCTTACGTAACACTTGAGCAATCTTCTTCTCAAGTTCACGCACACCGCTCTCGCGAGTGTAAGAACCTATAATTTCAGAGATAACCTTAGTGTCAAACTTGATTTCCTTTGCTTCAAAACCATTCAATTCAAGTTGCTTGGGAATCAAATGTCGACGAGCAATTTGTACCTTCTCTTCCTGGATATAACTATTTATCTCTATTATCTCCATACGGTCGAGTAGGGGTTGACTAATAGTTGACAATGAGTTGGCAGTTGCAATAAACAGCACCTTTGACAAGTCATAATCCACATCAAGATAGTTGTCATGGAACTTATTGTTCTGTTCGGGGTCAAGCACCTCAAGCAGAGCATTTGAAGGATCGCCCTTATAATCCTTACCCACCTTGTCAATCTCATCAAGAACGATTACAGGATTTGATGTACCCGACTTAATCATCGCATCAATAATACGACCAGGCATAGCACCAATATAAGTGCGACGATGACCTCTAATCTCGGCTTCGTCGTGGAGACCACCAAGGGAGATGCGGGCATACTTGCGATTGAGTGATTCGGCAACCGAGCGACCAAGAGAGGTCTTACCAACTCCCGGAGGACCAAATAAGCAAATGATAGGTGCCTTGAGGTCGCCACGCAACTTAAGCACTGACAAATGCTCAAGAATACGATCCTTAACCTTTTGCAATCCATAGTGGTCCTTATTCAGTTTAGCCTCAACTTTCTTCAAGTTGAAATTATCCTCGCTGTAAGTATTCCAAGGAAGATTCAGATAGTTGTCAAGATATGAATACTGGACTGCATAGTCGGGCGATTGCGGATTCAATCTCTCAAGCTTTCTCAACTCTTTGTAGAACTGGTCGCGAGTAGTGTCGTTCCATTTTTTACCAGATGCACGGTTCTCAAGATCTTCAAAATCATCATTACCATTGCCCAGTTCTTCCTGGATGGTCCTGATTTGTTGCTGCAAGAAGTGCTCGCGTTGCTGCTGAGACAAGTCTTCGCGTGTACGCGATTGAATATCGGCCTTGAGTTCTACAAGTTCGGCCTCTTGACGCAAATATGAATACAACAGGTAGCCACGCTTTTTCATGTTATGCTCCTCAAGCATAGCCTGTTTCTTTTCTGGGTCAAATTGGACATTAGTCGCAAGGAAGTTAATTAGATAAAATGGATTATCTATATTCTTCATTGCAAACAGCATATCACGACCAGCCTCTCCCATATTAGTGAGCATTTTCAATGTGAGTTCTGAAATAGAATTCATGAGCACATTGAACTCGGTATCGCCCTTAGCAGGCTTAGTTTCCTTTATGGGAGTAACCGCACCCTTGAGATAGGGCACAGTCTCAGTTATCTCGTCAAGAATAAATGGCGAGCGTCCTTGCAGTATTACATTTGTAGTACCATCGGGCAACTCAATAACCTTAATAATGTCGGCCGAGGTACCTTCTTTATATAAATCCTTTTGAGCCGGGTCTTCAACATGCCTGTCAAATTGGCACACGACACCCATGGGACGGTGACTCTTGGCAGTATCCTGAATAAGTTTGAGTGACTTCTGGCGACCAACAGCCACTGGCATAGTCATACCAGGGAACAAGACCATGTCACGCAAAGTCAAAATGGGTAATACCATCTTACCGTTCTCGTCTAGGTCGGCCTCGTCATTGTTAGGTGTATGTATTTCAGTGATAATAGGCATCACATGTGTAGCCGCGGTATCACTCATTTCAATGTCGATATCTTCAAAAAATTTGTTCATCAAAATAATTAAATATGTAATTGTCCTTACAATAAAAGCAAATTTAGTGCCAGTGAAGCATCATTATTCATGATGATAAGGCTCATGATTCAATATAGTGCATGCCCTATACAATTGCTCAGTGAAAATGAGTCTTATCATCTCATGAGAAAATGTCATCTTGCTGAGCGATAATTTATCGTTAGCCCTATTATATACATCGGTAGAGAAACCATAAGGTCCACCAACGACAAACACAATGCGACGAGCACCACTAGACATGCGTTTCTGCACATAACCAGCAAACTCAACCGAGCCATACTCCTTACCGTGTTCATCTAACAATACTACATAGTCACTGGTATCGAAGCGTTGAAGCAAATTCTCACCTTCCTGCTGTTTTTGCTGTGCCTCGGTCAATTTCTTTGTATTCTTGGCGTCAGCTATATACTGGATATCAAATGATATATAGTGAGACAAGCGTTTCACATACTCGTCGATGCCTTGTTTGAGATAACCAGTAACCGTTTTGCCAACTACAAATAATGAGAACTTCATTATATCTTTAACAATTTATCAAGTGTAAAGTTTTCAAACGAGTCAATAACCACATTGGCATACTCGGCAACAATCTCGCTAGGGTTGGTTGTAGGAAGTCCTATTACCTTACCACCAGCAGCGCGAGCAGCACACAAGCCCTTTATCGAGTCTTCAAAGATATAACATTGCTCAATGTCAACGCCTATCAACTTGGCTCCTAACAGGAAACACTCAGGGTCGGGTTTTGCTTTGCTCACCATTTCACCTGTCACAAATCCTTGGAAATGTGATTTAAAGTCGGGATGTTGCAAATAAACCGCATCCATTTTCTTTTGGTCGCTGCTGGTTACTATGCAAGCGGGTATACCTGCATTATTCAACTCATTTATAAAATCGACTACACCAGGGAAATACTCATACTTCATGTCACGCTGGAAGTCATTAAGCATATCAGTGACTAGGTTGCGAGTCTTCTCGTCAGGGTAGTGGTTATGTAAAATCTCAAAAAGATTTGAGCCCTTTATTACACTTGAAAAATTAGGTATATGAGTAGGGTATTTCTCCTCAACGGCATCCCAAAACTTAGAATAAATGCCCTCGGTATCTAATATAACTCCGTCTAAATCAAAAAGTACTCCTTTTGGTTCAATCATCTTAAAGTATTGTTAGTGAAAAACAATGCAAAGTTACGATTATTTGAGCAAAAAGCAGTAAATTTGCATTATAAAATGTATTAATAAGAATGATCCAAGAAATTCAACTTAGAGTACTGCCAGAGGTCGCTCATTCAACCGACAAGATTGGCCAACTCATTTCTAAAGAATGTAAAGTTGCTCCTTCACGCATTAAGGGTGTACGTATCGTCAAGCGTTCTATCGATGCTCGCCAGCGTAATGTCATGGTCAATCTCAAGGTAAGGGCATATATTGACGAGCCTATGACTCGCGACTATCTTGTACCGCCCATCGAGTACAAACCCGTTGACGGTTTAAAGCAAGCAATCGTAGTGGGTGCAGGTCCTGGGGGACTCTTTGCAGCTTTAAGGTTAATTGAACTTGGCATCAAACCTATTGTACTCGAGCGAGGAAAGAATGTTAAGGATCGTAGAGTAGATGTTGCACGCATTTCACGCGAGGGCATTGTTGACCCCGATAGCAACTATTGTTTTGGAGAGGGGGGAGCTGGAGCCTATAGCGACGGCAAACTCTACACTCGCAGCAAGAAACGCGGGTCAGTGCAACGC
>JAGHTV010000217.1 GCA_018065165.1 Candidatus Sodaliphilus fimicaballi
CATATGAACAAAAGGACAAAAGAATTAATTTTAATTATTTTAATTTAATGGAGGTTCGCTGGTCGCAGCACTGTGTATAAAGCCTTGAGGCGTTGCGGACAGCACAGAGTGCAGTCCCTACATACTCTGCTCACTCCCTTGAGCTCGCTTCGCTCGGTTTTGTCTGTTTATTTTAGACAAAAGGACAAAAGAATTTATTTTAATTTCTTTTAATTTCTGTCAGTTTATTATCTGCGGGATCTGCGAGAGAGAAAAAATTAAACTTTTAAACCTTTAAACCATTAAACCTTTACAAAAAAATTGTATCTTTGTGGTTTGAAACATAAAGTAGTATAACTATGGCAATTTTTGATAACGTAAATGCGGGCATCAAGGCTGCTATGCTGGCCCGCGACAAGGTGCGCCTGGGTGCACTGCAAGGAATCAAGGCTGAGCTACTTCTCATCAAGACTCAACCCGGCAACAATGGTGAGGTTTCTGACGAAAACGCCCTTAAAACCCTCATGAAGATGGCTAAGCAACGCAAGGAGAGTGCAGCTCTCTATGTAGAGAACGGCCGTCAAGAACTCGCCGACGAAGAAATGGCTCAAGCTGCCGTTATCGAGGAATTCCTCCCCAAGATGATGAGCGCCGAGGAACTCGAAGCCGCCGTTAAGGACATCATCGCCGCCACAGGTGCAACATCAATGAAGGACATGGGCAAGGTGATGGGAATGGCAACCAAACAACTCGCAGGCAAGGCCGAGGGTAAGGCAATCAACGCTCTCGTGCGTCAGCTGCTTTCTTAAGAACGGTTGCTAACGCAACCTTTTAAGAGCGGCACTGCGTGCCTATAAGAGGTGATTCCAGCTATTAAGACTATAAAACATAAACAACTATACAATGCTTACATTACAACTCATCAACGAGAACCCCGAAGCGGTGATCGAGCGCCTGGCCGTTAAGTGCTTTGACGGTCGCGAGTCCATCATGCGTGTTGTGGAACTCGACAAGCAACGCCGCGCTGCTCAGAAGGAGCGTGACGACAACGCTGCACAGCTCAACAAGATGGCAGCACAGATTGGTGCATTCATGAAACAAGGTCAGCGCGAAGATGCTGAGGCTGTTAAGGCTCAAGTGGCTGCACTCAAGAACACTAACAAAGAAATTGACGAGCGTCTCAAGGCTGCCGAGGACGAGATTACCGACATCCTGCTCTCTATACCCAACGTACCCTACGAGGGCGTTCCCGCTGGCCGCACTGCTGCCGACAACGTGGTAGAGAAGACTGGTGGTCCCATGCCCAAACTTGGCGAGGGCGCACTGCCCCACTGGGAGCTCGCTAAGAAGTATAACCTCATCGACTTTGACCTGGGCGTTAAGATTACAGGTGCCGGCTTCCCCGTTTACATTGGCAAGGGTGCACGCCTGCAACGCGCTCTCATCCAGTTCTTCCTCGACGAGGCAAGCGACGCTGGCTACGTAGAGGTTGAACCTCCCTATGTTGTCAACGAGGACTCTGGCCGCGGCACTGGCCAGCTGCCCGACAAGGAGGGACAAATGTATCACGCTACACTCGACAACTTCTACCTCATCCCCACTGCCGAGGTTCCCGTTACCAACATGTACCGTGACGTTATCCTCGCCAACGATGAGCTGCCCAAGAAGAACTGCGCTTACTCAGCTTGCTTCCGTCGCGAGGCTGGTAGCTACGGTAAGGACGTGCGTGGCTTGAACCGCCTGCATCAGTTCGACAAGGTCGAGATCGTTCGCATCGAGAAGCCCGAAGACTCTTACGCAGCCCTCGAGGAGATGAAAGACCACGTACAAGGTCTGCTCGAGAAGCTGGGTCTGCCCTGGCACATCTTGCGCCTGTGCGGTGGCGACATGAGCTTCACCAGCGCTATCACATTCGACTTCGAGGTATGGAGTGGTGCACAGCAGCGTTGGCTCGAGGTCAGCTCAGTATCTAACTTCGAGACCTATCAGGCCAACCGCCTCAAGTGCCGCTACCGTGGCGAGGACAAGAAGACACGCCTGTGTCACACCCTCAACGGCTCGGCTCTGGCATTGCCCCGCATCGTAGCAGCATTGCTCGAGAACAACCAGACTCCCGAGGGCATCCTCGTTCCCGAGTGCCTCCAGAAGTACACTGGCTTCTCTATCATCAACTGATAAACATCACACATCACCATATCAAAGGCGACCCACACCACGGGCCGCCTTTGCTGCTTTTTTTGTCTTTATCATTGTTATTTATAAATAATTGACTACCTTTGCGAACACAAGTCTTGCCACCAGACTTCAAAGAGAGTGATTTCGCATGGCAACAGAAACATTTAGGACATGTCAAAAAAAGAGCTAAATACTATCGAGTATATTATCTTGTTGATTTCAGGATTTGCCGCAAATGCGGGAATTTCAGAATCAGCAGCCTTCCGCTATCTTAATAGTTATGGTGCAATAGCTCTATGCAAAAAGCATTATGGCATTATGCACACACTCTCGGTGGAAGAAAACATTAATACCTTGCGTGATTACTGTCAACGGAAAGGAGGCGACCTATGATTTTATACCACGGTTCAACCATCACAATTGACAGAATAGACCTAAGCAAGTCAAGACCGAATAAAGACTTCGGCGTGGCATTCTACCTGTCGGCCAACAAAGAGCAAGCCGAAGAAATCACATACCAGTATGCTTTCTGTACACAGCAAGCAATTGACAAACTGAAAAAAATATGAATGTAAGTCAGGTAGAATTTCAAAACATGAAAGAGGAGATTGTTAAAGACCTCATTGCACGCCTTATGCTTGAAACTAACATTTCTATGCAAGAGGCATTTGACAAGGTGTACAATTCTTCTCTTTTTGAGAAACTCAGCAATCCTGATACTGGCCTGTTCTTTCAGTCTTCAGGCTATGTCTACAGTTATTTAAAAGACGAATTAAGTATCAACTAAGTTTTGTGCGCGTTATGAAAAAGGTATTAATGATTGTGGGAGCTATGGTGCTGGCGATAGTTATGCAGGCTCAAACTAAGACCAAGGCTAAGGTTTCGGCACAGTTCTACTACGACCAGGCACAGATTTACAAGCAACAGATAGAGCAGTACGAGCAAGAGCAAAAGCTCAACACCGAACTCATGTCGGCCCCCGACGGCAAGACAAAATACCACTCACAAAACAAGTCCAACAGCCGCCGATACCTGCTCGATAACGCCCGCAAAAAGTACAACGATCTCATGGAAAAAGGCCGTGCCATCGAGGCAGCCGAAAAAGAACGCCAAGCTCGCGAAGCCAAGGCCCTCAAAGACTTCCTCAGCACCACAGCCGACACCACCGCCACCAAGTAATTCTCCCACAGAGGCACAGAGCCCATTTCAGACAAACGAACATAAGAAATCATTTTAACTACGGATTATCTGATTAACTGAATAGATAAAAGGGACGGTTCTTTTTATCTAGTTTTGGTTCTTGAACTATAAAAAATCTTTTGTTCTTCTGTCTAAAAACACTACCTTTGCACATATACTCTCCCACAGAGCCCACCGATAGCAGAAAAACAGATATATAGAAAACGATAAAGCCCCAGCGTGCTGGGGCTTTATCGTAACTATTATGATGATTGATTATTCTTCGTCGGGTTGCTGGCCGTCGTGGGCCTTCCACATACATTCGGTAATCTTCATGTCGGTAAAGATAGCCTTGAAAGAAGACTCCTCGGGAGAGCAGGCATAGATACCAAATCGTATCTCATCCTTTGCCTCATACATGTGGCAAACACGCATCTGACTCCATTGCTGGCCGTCGGTCGAGCACTCAATACAG
>JAGHTV010000259.1 GCA_018065165.1 Candidatus Sodaliphilus fimicaballi
AAAAGACTAATTTCAATGATGTCAAAGAACTCGATTGTCCTCTCTTTGAGGGACTATTTGATTAAATTTAACTTCGTCCCGATTTTAACGGGACACTAATGTACTAAACTAATAAATTAGTCTTCGTTGAGGAGAAGCTCCATAACTGCAATTGCTGACTTCATTACTGAAGTACCAGGACCAAAGATACATGCTACACCAGCTTGATAGAGGAAGTCATAATCCTGTGCGGGGATCACACCACCAGCTGATACCATGATATCCTCACGACCAAGCTTCTTGAGCTCAGCAATTACTTGAGGAATAAGAGTCTTGTGACCAGCAGCAAGTGAAGAAACACCGAGTACATTTACATCGTTCTCAACAGCTTGCTTAGCGCTCTCTTCGGGAGTTTGGAAGAGGGGACCCATATCAACGTCGAAGCCACAGTCAGCATAACCAGTAGCAACAACCTTAGCACCACGGTCGTGCCCGTCCTGACCCATCTTAGCGATCATAATACGGGGTTGCCGCCCATACTTCTTTGCGAACAGGCTTGTGAGCTCACGAGCACGTTGCAAGTCGGGATTGTTTTGAGTTTCAGATGAATACACGCCAGAAATAGTTTTAACAACTGCTTTATAACGGCCCACGATCTTCTCGCAAGCATCAGAAATTTCACCAAGTGAAGCACGATCCTTAGCTGCCTCAACTGCGAGAGCGAGCAAGTTACCTTCACCTGTTTCAACACACTTAGTGATTGCTTCAAGGTCAGCTTGAACCTTAGCCTCGTCGCGTTCAGCACGGAGCTTGTCAAGGTTAGCAACTTGTTCCTTGCGAACCTCAGTGTTGTCGATTTCAAGGATATCGATGGGATCCTCTTTCTCAAGAGCATACTTGTTGATGCCAACGATAGTTTGACGACCGCTATCGATACGAGCTTGAGTACGAGCAGCAGCTTCCTCAATACGCATCTTGGGTACGCCAGTTTCAATAGCCTTAGCCATACCACCAAGTTTCTCAATCTCCTCAATATGAGCCCATGCCTTGTGTACGAGCTCATCGGTCAACTTCTCAACATAGTAAGAACCTGCCCAAGGATCGATAGCCTTAGTTACATAAGTCTCTTGTTGGATATAGATCTGAGTGTTACGAGCAATAC
>JAGHTV010000454.1 GCA_018065165.1 Candidatus Sodaliphilus fimicaballi
TTTTAATTATTTTAATTTCTTTCAGTTAGTTTTTAGCGGGTAAGTACAGTGCGTGAAATTTTATAAACAACACCTTCTATTAAAGAGCAATAGATGTTGCCCTGGGCGTCGACATCAAAACCGTTTACCTCGCTTGAGCCCATTGAGTAAGTAAACACAAGTTCGTGTTTCTTTGCGTCGACCACTGCGAGCGTACCGTGGCGTGAACCAGCGTAAACATATCCGTCGCGCTCGATGATGATGCAGGGAGCGTGCTCGTAACCCATGCCCATGTCAACCTTCCACAACAACTTATATTCATTGCCCTCGAGCGACATTGCCACGAGTTCGCCGTCCATTGTCTTGGCATAGGCAACCTTGCCGTCGCAGCTCATACCCAAGCTCTCGCGCACCTTGTTCTCATTCTTCTCGCGCCATATCTGCTTACCAGTCGGGCGGTCGACAGCAGTAGCTACACGGTCAGGGGCTACGACCATCACCTTCTCGGCATTGACGCAAGGCACCACATTTCCAGGACTGAGCAAGTTGGCACTGTTACCATTGTTCCACGACCAGTTGAGCTTGCCGTTAACGCTGTTGATTGAACGCAGGTTGGTATCCCAAGCACCGAAGATTACATCAGCACCATAGAGCACGGGGGCAGCCTGGCAGTAGTTGTTGATGTCGGTATACTCCCACTTGAGTTTCTTCTTGTTGATGTCCCACGCCTGGAAGGTCTTGTAACCGCCCTGATAGAGCACGCCGTTACGAATCACACCATCGGCAACATAGGGACCATCGGCATTGTAAGCCCACACTTCCTTGCCAGTGTTCTTGTCGAGCCACACGAGGCGACGGTCGGCAGTGGGAAGCACTACATACTTCTTATCGACAGCCGGACGGGCAAAGAGCATAGCACCAGTCTTGTACTCCCACTTAACCTCGGCAGTAACCTTGTCGATGGCCTTGCAATAGCCCAGCGAGTTGCCGAAGTAAACGTTCTTGTCGTCAACACCCAGGCGAGTGAAGATAGTAGCGTTGTCGGCAAAGAGTTTCTTAACGCTAAAGCCCTCGGGAACGCTTTGCTCCTTACTGGTTACAGGGAATGATTCGAACTCGGTGTTGCAGGTATAAGCATACATCAACTCGGGTTCGTTGCCCAGTCGCTTGTTGTAAACATGGATTTTATTGCGCCTGAGGTCAACATTGAGGATGGTGTAGGCATAGTCACCCTTACCCATGTCGAGTGCACGTACCATTACACCGTTTATGCCCAGTGTCTCATACTGTTTCCAGCGGGGGTAGTGACCGCTCTGGTGAGTGATAACGGGGTACTTGCGCAACACGTTCACGTAGTCCTTGTAGTTGTCAAGGTCGTCGAGCAGAGGATAGTGGTTGATGCTCAGCACCTTGGTATTCGGCTTCAC
>JAGHTV010000514.1 GCA_018065165.1 Candidatus Sodaliphilus fimicaballi
GTAATGCCTGTAATGTACATCTCATCGGCATCGCCTGTAACAGCAGCAGCCTTGCGGGGTGCAGCTGACTCCATTACATCGTCGGCATCGCCAGCATAAATTTTTATATCATATATAACCACTTTCTTGCCGGGAAGAGCGGTGAAAGTGACATTGCCCGATGTGCTACCATTGGTATTGAGGACCACGGTGTATTCCTTTTGAGTGCTGTTGGGCAAGATGATAGACTGTGTTGCACCATCGGCCGAGATAGTAAGCGAGCAATCAGTAGCAGTGCCATTAGTGCCTGCCACTATCTTTACCACAACCTTGCCATTATATCCGCTGAAGTCCAGTTCAGGTGATTTAATATAGCCAAGGTTACCTGAACTAGCCAATGAAACACCACTGACATTCTGGTAAACAAAATTTCCACTCCAACCTTCATTGTCGATGAAGGACGACAACTTAGAGCCTATGTTGGTTGTATTAGCAGTTGTACACTTGTCAAATGTCTCGTGCAAGAGCAATGAATAATTCTCCAGACCCTTGCGACGCACATGGAGTGTATAAGACTGTACATCGTCCAACGCTTGCCATGAAGCAGTGAACGAGTTGGGTGTTACAGTCTCGTCAACAACTGCATTGAGTACAGGATTGCCCTTGGTAGTCACATTGATAGACTGCGACCATTCTCCCTCTGAGTCGTCGGAGTAGAAGGCCTTAACCTTACATGTGTATAGGTAGTGCCAGGCTTGAGGTCCTCAACAGTGATTGTGTTCTCGGTTAGATTGTCGAAAGACTTGTCATAACCATCAGGACCAGTCACATTGAATATGAATGAGCGCATATTCTCGTCGGTGTTCCACTTAGCAACAAACGAACTAATGGTAATATCGCTAGGCACAACAGTCTGAATGGTGGGAACAACCTTCTCAAAGTTCTTCATGAACCAGAATGAGACGGTTCCATCACTATTCTTGGTAATATCTGTAATGGGCTTGCCCATCAACTTCCTGGTGCCAACATTGAGTTCAGCAGCAGGAGCCGACGAGTCGGTGAGCTTGTTGTTGCCATTGTAAGGATACAGGTCGCCCGACTCTGAAGATGAATAACGCGTGCCCAGGCTATTGTCGGCCGGAATGATGGTCATGCGCTGCGGATTACTATTGTTCACAGTGTTATTGTTCCAAGCACTAGAGCTGTAAGTCACGTGGTTGACCATGAGACCCGAGCTAGCCTGATAAGCATACCAGCCCGTCTTGGGATTGTTCTCAAGAATATAGTACTCATCGCTGGACTGTGAGTTGTAGATTCGCACAGCGTTGCTGTTACTGTTGCTTATAGGGTTGAGCGTGTAGTAGGTGTTAGCCTCGGCTGTAGGAATGCTCATCCAGCCCATAAATTCCTTTTCATAGGCGGTATAGCCAGCGGGAGTAGCACTGTTGCCGAGATAACTGCCACTGCACATTACTGACCAGTTGCCCATACCGAAATTGCCATTGGCATAAGTTGTCTCATAGAAGTCAGGCAGACCCAAGCAATGTGAGAACTCATGGCAGAAGGTGCCAATACCATCGACTGTGGTGCGACTGTCACTTGATCCGCTTGTCTCACAGAAGCAAGCATACTTGTCGATTCTCACGCCATTCTGGTAAAATGCGTTATAGTCGCTGCGACCATAGTAGTAGGCACTCGACAGATACCACTGGTGGGGCCAGATGGCGTTGCTATCAGCACCCTGAGCCTCGCCAGGACCAGCATATAGGATGATGACAACATCGACCGAACCATTTTTGTCGTTGTCATACAGTGACCAGTCAACACTGGTGAGTTGCTTTACCGCCTCGCCCACCATTGAACCAGGCTTGGCATCATTGTCGCCCGATGAAGTGCGAGCTCCATAGTAAGCACGGGTATTAGACAATGTCACAGGGCCCAAGATGTCAAATTTAGGAGTAAATTGTCCAAAAGACTGATCGCTAAAGTATTGCAAACAACTCTTAGCCTTAGTGTTAAACTGTGAGTTGAAGGTGCTCACAGGATTTGAGCTCCTCATCTTGAAGTCGCTATACTGTACCAGGACAATGGGAATGCGGGGAGAACCCGTTTGAGGCACATCAGAGCTAGCCTTGATACTGGGAGCCTTGCGTGCAGTATTGTTGCCACCCATGTTGGCTGGAACCAGGTTCACGAGTTGCATCTGCTGTGAATTGGCCTGGATGTAATTAAGTTCGGCTTGTGTGCGGGCATTCACATTGTGGGCACGCACCTTGCTCACTGCTGTTGCTGTGCGATAATAGAAATCGCCATCAACAGCACGTTCCAGTGCCAGACCATCGGTAGTTAGATAAGTGCTGAATCGCTCGTCACCCACCAGTCTTACTGTGATTGAAGAACCGTCGCTCTGCTTGAAAGTAAGCGGAGTGGGGATTGCAGGAACTGCATACACTGCAGTAGCTACAATAGCCGCGATTAGTGATAATAAAATTTTCTTCATTTTTCTGTATTTTATTAGTTCATTTATATTCCCAGAATTGTGTTTATTGCCAGGTTAACATCGGCGATGTCGACCACATCGTCGTCGTTGACCAGAGCACGACCTTCATAGTTATCGGCATCGTCCATGCCCAAGATTATGTTGATGAGAATGTTGACATCGGCAATATCGACCGAACCGTCGCCATTTACATCTCCCTTGA
>JAGHTV010000135.1 GCA_018065165.1 Candidatus Sodaliphilus fimicaballi
CCCCTCAACGACTATTATGTAACAGGCCTCGACGTTTATCGCCTTGCTACTAACGAAGCAGTGGGCGAAGTATTCAGCCCCCGCAAGACATATATCCGTAGTGAGACAGTCGACTGTCAGGCTGGCGAGGTAGAGTGGAAGGGTGGTAACCTTTACTACGACTGCTTCTCGTCAGAGATGAACGTTGACAGCTTTGTTCCTGTTAAGTAATTTATAAAACTCAATGGCTATGAATAAGATAGTAAAATCAATACTGGTTGTAGCAACAATGATGGTTGCTGCTCAAGCATGGGCTGTTACACCTGCCGAGGTTCTCAAAGACCTCAAGCAACGCATTGCTCCCGACAAACGCACTGCTGTGTGGGACGTTAAGACCGTTACTCAAAAGGGTATTGTTAACATTATTGGTACCGTTGGTACTCAGGCACTGAAAGACGCCGTGAGTGAAGAACTTACAGCTAAGGGTATCACCAAGTTTGACAACAAACTCATCGTTCTTGAGAATTCAGTTCCCGAAGGTAAGCAATGGGCAATCGTTAAGTTGGGTATCGCATCGTTGCGTTGCGAGGGCGACCATGCTGCCGAGATGGCTACTCAAGCCGTTATGGGTACTCCCGTTAAGGTACTTGAGCTGGGTGAATGGTGCCGCGTAGTTACTCCCGACGATTATATCTCATACGTGCCTGCCAGTTCTATTGATTATAAGACCGTTGAAGAGATGGCACAATGGCGTGCAGCGTCACGCTATATCGTGACAGCTTATTGCACTCGCCTCGTTACCGAGCCTAAGGGTGACGAAACTGTTACTGAGTTGACTATGGGCTGCATTCTTGAGTATAAGGGCGCTACTAAGAAGGGTGACTGGATTTGTCTTGCTACTCCCGACGGCCGTACTGGTTATGTAGAGAAAGAGTCTGTTCAAGACCTCAACGTATGGAAGCAACAGACATTTGATGCTGCCAAAATTGAGAAGACTGCTCGTCGCATGATGGGCTCAGGTTACCTGTGGGGTGGTACAACTACTAAGGTTACCGACTGCTCAGGCCTGTCAAAGATTAGTTACTTCTCTAACGGTATTATCTTGCAGCGCGATGCATCGCAACAGGCACTCTATGGCAAGAAGTTCAACGACTGGCACGAGGCACAGCTTGGCGACCTCTTGTTCTTTGGCAACCAGAAGACTGGTCGTGTAACTCACGTGGGTATTTATCTGCGCGATGGCAAGTACATTCACTGCTCAGGCCAAGTGAAGATTAACAGCCTCGATCCCAACGATCCTTTATACCTGTATCCTACGCTGTCAATCAGCCGTATAGATGGTATGATAGGTACTAAGGGCATCACAACTGTGGCTCAACACAAGTGGTATTTTTGAAAACAATCTTAAAAACTAAATAATATGGATAGAAGAAAATTCCTCGCAGGTGCAGGTCTTGGTGTTCTCGCCGCTGCATCACCCATTTCACTCTCAGCTCTTGAGAATGTTACAACACCTCGCCCTCGCAAGAGTGGTCGACTTAACTTGTCATTCTTCCCCTAAGAGTTGAAGTTGCGTCATGCCTTCAATCTGGCTCGTTACAGCCGTACAA
>JAGHTV010000348.1 GCA_018065165.1 Candidatus Sodaliphilus fimicaballi
GATTACAGGTGGCATAGGCACTGGCAAGAGTGTCGTCTCACGCGTGCTGGGTGTGATGGGTTATCCCGTGTATGACTGCGACAGCGAGGCTAAGCGTCTCATGGTTGGCGATGCCGCACTTGTCTCGGCCATTAAGAACCTGTTAGGAAACGATGCTTATGCTCCCGATGGCTCTCTCAACCGCGAGTATGTTGCCTCACGCATTTTTGGCGACAAGTCACTTGTAGCTCAAATGAATGCACTTGTCCATCCCGCCGTCTTGCGCGACATTACACGCTGGGCAAGTACTACGGGCAGCGAGATGAACTTTGTCGAGACAGCACTGCTGCGCGAGAGCAATATGACGGTCATCCTTGATGATGTATGGCAGGTGACAGCTCCGCTCGAGTTGCGTATACAGCGTGTTGCACGACGCAGCAACCTCACCGAGGAGCAAACTCGTGCTCGCATCAGCAACCAGTCGTTTGACGACGATGAGGAAACGGCTCACGTTATTGTTAATGATGGTGTTACCCCTCTCATCCCTCAGGTGCTGGCTTTGCTTAATGCACTTTGAATTGCATCTGACAAGAAAAATTATTATCTTTGTACTACAATTACAAACTAAAAACTGAATATTAAAACTATGTTGAAGAAAATTTTATCCATTTCGGGAAAGCCCGGACTGTACAAGTTGATATCTTATGGTAAGAACATGCTGGTTGTTGAAAGCCTCGCCGATGGCAAGCGCACTTCTGCTACAGCTCGCGACAAAATTATCTCTCTGGGTGATATCGCTATCTACACAACTGAGCAAGAAGTTCCCCTTGGTCAGGTTATGGAGACAATCTTCAAGAACAACGATGGCAAGGCTCTCGATATGGCTAATCTCAAGACAGGCGAGCAACTCCGTGAGTTCTTCAAGAACAATCTGCCCAACTTTGACGAGGAGCGCGTTTACAACAACGACATCAAGAAGGTTGCTAATTGGTATAACCTGATGGTTGGTGCTGGTATGACCGAGTTCGTTGCAAGCGAGGAAGAGGCTGCCCAAGAGCAAGCTGCTGAGTAAATCGTTTAATGCTAAATAGAGTGGGTGTGTCATAATGCAAGAATAGTCGGCGCGCTGTAAGCACAGTGCTGCTATTAGTCTAAGATGTGTCATAATACCTTTTTACATGGTAGTCATGCATGATACATTGTAACAAAGGCGATGTAGGGACGAAACTCCGTCGTCCGAATGCTCGGAACGAGCATAATCCTGTAATGTTACCACACAAAAACGCATTATGACACACCCACATTATTATATATACTGTTTTATCCTAGTTATTTAAAGGTTGCGCTGAAGGCGCATATTGTGAGCGAAAGCGAACTATAACCGGGGTCGTAGCGAGCTAAATGCGAGCGTAGGCCTCGGAAAATAATATACATAACATGTGCGGGCTGAAAGTCCGCGTTTTAGATTTTCTAGGGACAATATAATAATATTTAAAGGTGTATCGTTTTTCTGCCATATTGCTTATTACTGCTATGCTTGCGTGTGTTTCTTGCAACAAACGCAACTATAGCAACGACGACATATATGGCTACGAATCACGCAAGCCTAAGACCGAAAACACACAACCTGTCAAGAAATCTGAACCTGAAAAGAAAAAAGGATATGTTTCCAGTGGCATCGACGAAGCTTGGAGTCATCTCGATATTAAACTCACTCGCAACGATAATCGTGCCCTTTACGACGAACTGAAATCATGGCTTGGTACTCCCTACAAGTATGCCGCTATGGAAAAGGGCGTAGGCACTGATTGCTCTGGACTCACAATGCAGGTGTATCTCACCGTTTTCAAGAAGAAGATTGACCGCAACTCGTCGCGTCAATATACCCAAAACTGCACTAAGGTAAGTCGTGACGACTTGCAGGAGGGTGACCTGGTGTTCTTCAACAACGGCAATGGTGGTGGCATCAATCATGTGGGCATCTACCTTAAGGAAGGCTACTTCGTTCATGCTTCCTCATCACGCGGAGTCATGGTCAACAATCTCGCCCAGCGCTATTACGATAACCATTTCTATTGTGGTGGCCGCGTTACACGCTAGTCTCTTTCCCAATGGGTTCTGGGATTATATTGCCACATAGGCCCCTTGCGTCCTTATCGTGTGATAGGGGAGTCCTAGCGATTGGCATTGCCTCTCAAGGCTATACACACGATCTTCATATACCTCACCGCTAATTACATACAACTTGGCGTCGTATATTTGCGACAGCTTTTCCATCTTGCCGTGAAAGCGTTTTGTAATCACTACAATGTCAGCTTTTATTCTCTCTTTGGGCACTTGCATTCTTTTCCATCGTCCGTTACCCACTATGGCAATGCGTTTTCCGTTGATTACATCTCTCATTTTGCCCGTTTCTACCTCAATGTTACTTATGTGGTAATGTGCTAGGAACTTGCTGTTGCGTTGCCTGAACAACTCCACATCGGCCGTTCCATCAGTCTCGCTATATGGAGTCCATAACTTGCCCTTACCTGCGTTGAAACTGAATATCTGTGCTTGGGAATAGTTATTCACAATATAGAAACCTTGCGTTGGAGTAGTCATTGCTACATATCCGTTGTGGACAATCATTGCAGCGACTACAATTCCTGCTCCCATTAGCCACTTGATGTGTTTCAACTTCCACCATATCAGTACCATTACTAGTGCTATATAGTATGATGCCACTTCAGTTCCAGTCACATACAGGTTGCTGATGTGTCCTGGTACTGCGTCGCCCATAAACCGTGTCACACTGGCAATGCATGTGTATGCAGCATCAACCATCGCCGTCAGCCAGGGTATTTCAATTCCCACCGAGCACAACATGACAAATATTGCATTCATTGCCATTATAAATGGGAATAGTGGTAATATCAACACATTGGTAACAAATGAAATAAGTGAAACGGTGTTGAAATACCATGCACTTAGTATCACTGTTGATAGCATTGCTACTATCGATGTTACAACTATTCCACTCAAGTAATTCACCACCTTATTGCTGTTACTGTTCCTTGCTCTATCGTCATAGAATATCAGCAGTGATGCAACAGTGATAAAGCTAAGTTGAAATCCTGGATTAAACAGCATCGCGGGGCTATACAGTAGCAGGATGATTCCTGCAATGGCAAGTGCATTGAGCGATATGGATTTGCGATGTGTAATCATTCCCACCAGCACTATCACGCTCATTACAGTTGCCCTAACTACCGATGCTGATAGTCCTGTAAATATTGCATATCCAGCAAGTATCACTATCGTCAGGCCTAGTCGCAACCTTCTCATGTGCAGGTAATCAAGTGGTAGCAGGACGAACCATATGAGCAAGGTGATTATGCCCACATGCATTCCGCTCAATGCCAGTATGTGCGACACTCCTGCTGCGGCAAATGTGTTGCGTGTTTCCCGGCTGATGAACTTGCCGTTGCCCAGTATTGTTGCAACAACAAAGTCTTGTGCCTCGGCCGACAGTCGTGAGCCAAATACCTCTCGTTCTATCTCACGCCTCAGTTTATTGCAGCGTGTGAGCAGGGTGGGTGCCTGGCCTGCGACCATTATCGAGTCAAGTGCCACATGCTGCCTGTATCTTATGCCACGGTCTTGCATGAATTGCACATAGTCAAAACCGTCAGGATTGCCCATATTGGTAATTTCTCCCAGCTTACACCTTAACATTACTACATCGCCTGGTTGCATCGAGTAGTCACAGTCGCGAGTTGTGAGCAATACTTTATGCTCACGGTCAAGCAATTGCATGCTATCTCTTCTTGCCGATGTCAGGGTGCCATATATCGACATTGAACGGTCCTTGAATTCAATGTCGTCGATGCGTACCTGTGCTATCGTGCCATTAACGACCTGAGTGTCAATGGTAGGTGGCCTGCTTGCTATCGAGTTTATCCACCCAAGCGCCATGCACATCAGCGACAGGGGCAATATCCACATCCACCTTACCCTCAGCGACCACACAGGTGTGTGTGGCACAGCATATTTCAGCGCTATATATAGAAAAATGCCCACCACCATTATGGCAGCGGGTACTATGATGCTACATTGTGTCATTGTTGCCATCACAATTCCCAGCATCTGGGGCACCAGAATTCTCAGTGCTGGAACTCGAGCTAACGGTGATTGCTGGGTCAACAATGCCATTTCAATGTGTTAGAGTGTTTCCTTTGTCCAGATTTCGTATGAGATAAACGCTTGCAGCAGTAGCATTTCAAGCCCATTCTTTACCTCGGCACCAGCTTCCTTGCTCTTCCTCATAAACAGTGTTTCGTCAGGATTGTATATCAAGTCATAGCACAGGTGGTCGTGGGTAAGGAAGCGATAGGGGAAGTCAGGGCACTCGTCAACCTTGGGATACATGCCCAGTGGCGTAGCATTCACGATAATCTTGCTTTGTGCTACCATTGCCTTGGTGAGTTCCTCATAGGCCAGCGTTGTTGCCGACTTGCGTCGTGAAACTAGATGAACCTCAATTCCCAGACTCTCCAATGCGTGCTTGACTGCCTTTGACGCACCTCCTGTTCCCAGCACCATTGCACTTGTACGGGCACTGTTGAGCAGTGGTTTCATTGTTTGGGCAAAGGCAGGTGCATCGCTATTGTAACCCCTTAACGATTGCAACTCGCGATTCTCGTCGCGTAAAAACTTGATTACATTCACAGCTCCTATCGCCTGGGCATCATCATCGATCGATGCCAAGTAGGGCATTAC
>JAGHTV010000370.1 GCA_018065165.1 Candidatus Sodaliphilus fimicaballi
GAACTACGGCGAGAGCGTTTTCCCAGTCAACTCAGGCATGAAGGCCTACTTCCCTAACGGTGACATTTGGCCGTCGGACGAACAAGAACGTCTCTTCAGCATCGAACGCAGCGTGCTGGCCTACGACATGTATATGGCCGACGGCACAGTGTCGGTAGTCGAGACCCCTGCAACCCGGGCAGGAGAGACCCACAAGTGTACCATCGTGGGCTTCAACCCTAACGGTTCGCAAGTATCCAGCGCCACCACCTACGAACCCACCAACGCAATCTCGTCGCCCATGGGTTACGAATTCAGGTTTGAATACACCAAGATAGGCAAACATGCATTCATGGACTCGGAAATTAAATCTGCGCTGCTCAAGAATCTCACCAGCCTCACCACTATAGGCGACGAGGCTTTTTACAACAGCAAGTTGGGAGTCATCAGTTTGCCCAAGAACTTGACCACCCTGGGCCAGGCAGTGTTCCGCCATACGATATTTCTGACTCAGATTCAGGTGAGCAGCGGGAACAACAACTTCTGGACCGATGACGGCATCCTGTACGGCAAGGGTATCACAGGCAACAGTGAACTTGTGTGTGTACCCTTCCGCAAGGAATACCACACCGTTAATGTGCAACCTGTACACACCATACGCGAGTATGCATTCGAAGGCTTCCAGTGGAGCAACTGTGCCATCCATATCCCGTATGGCCTCAAGGAAATCAAGAGTCACGCGTTTGAAAAGACTAACATTCACTCCTACCTCAACATACCCTCGTCGGTGACCATCCTGCACACTGACTGGATGTATAACTGCTGGTTTACAAAGGATGCAGAGTTTGTCATGAACATCTCTAACAAGACAACAATGAGCAGCGCCGATCTCAATGCCACCAATGTGGGTATTGATGCAGGCGCTAAACTCTATGTGCCTCGCGAGGTGGTGGCCGATTACAAGGCAAGCAAGACATGGAGCAAATTTACATCGGTCAACCCCGACTACAAAACCGCCTATGACTTCATGCTTAATGTCTATTACACCGTTACCAGCAGCAACAAAACCACAATCAACGGGACTAACTATGACGGTACATTGAAGGTAGTGCATGGAATGGGCAGTCTAAATGCCAAGGTCGCAGTGAAGGCTACATCTAATGACGGAAAAGTCTATGCCCCCACACGCATCGACACCGATGCCTTCCGCGGCGCCAGCGTTACCGATATAGACCTGGATTACACCGTATCATCGTTTGCTACTGATGCCCTGACCAATGCCTCTTTGCTCAAGAATGTGACCCTGCTCAACACGTCAAGCATAACGTGGGACGGTAAGTTCTTTGGCAACAACGCAAGTGGATTCACCTTCTGGGTAAAACACACTATGTTTAACGGCATGTACACCTCGGCACTCAAGAACTGGGACATGGGCAGCGGCAAGACAGGTATCGACTTCCTGGCTCCTTACATCCAGAGCACATACGACAACGCCACATTCTCATGTGCAGTTCCCGTGACATTCAGCGGCAGCGGTCTCAGTGCCTATTATGTAACCAGCGGCACAGGCAACACCCTTAACACCAGCACAATCACCAGTGTCGCAGCTGGCACAGGTGTTGTGGTAACCGGAATCAAAAACGGTGAAGTCTATCGCCTGCCCCGCGCGACAACCGGCAGCAACCCGGCTCGCAACCTGCTGGTGGGCGTTCCCGGCACCACGGTTGATGTATATGGCGTAGATGGTGGTTACATCTGGAACACCGACAGCAAGAAGTTCGTTCGCCCCAGTCACAGTGGCAACTATGCACTCTCGGGTACCAGCTACCTCAAGATACCCAGTGCACAGCAAGCAGGCTATCAGGAGTACTACCTTAGCCTGTGGCCCGCTCCCAACAAGAAGGGCGATGTGAACGGCGACGGTGTAGTAGATATTGCCGATGTAAATGCTTGCATCGACATCATTCTAGGCTTGCAAAGCAAGAAGACTACTGCCGATATCAACGGCGATGGCACCGTTGATGTAGCCGATATGAACGCAATTATCGACATCATCCTGGGCCTGTAATAAAAGTTTAATCGTTTACAGGTTTTGTGGGTTAATAGGTTAACCGTTTACAGGGTTTAGTTGTCCGAGGCGGTGCCTCGGAATGGGATAGTCAAGCGTGTAAAAATGGTCGTTATGCTTGTGTAGTTGTGATAATTGTTGTAATTTCGCACTTGGTATATTATGCCACATTATTATGACTGAACAAGAACTGAAAAATACCCAAATTGTCAATTCGTGCCTCGACGCATTACTGCAGTGGGAAGCCACAGGTGTTGCTCCGTGCGACGATGTCGAGACCTATCTGCACCATATTCTTGACGAGGTTACTCCCATTGCCGAACAGCTGGGCCTGCACCGAGAGCAGCGCGACATCCAGGACCTTGTTGTAAAGTTGGGATACCCCGAGGACTACAAGCGCATCAAGCAGTTGCGACTGGAGAGCGAGATGACCTGTGAGATGGTCTTCCGCACGTTTGCACTGCCCATCAAGGCGATGCTCGACGATATGGGTATCGAGTATGACTTCCAGTATCGCATGAAGTCCATCTTCAGCATTTGGCGTAAGATACGCGCTAAGAACAAGCACTTCGACGATGTGTATGACCTCTTTGCCACACGCATTATTTACAAGCCAAAGCCTGTGGTTGAACCGCTGCCCATGGTTGCGGCTAACGAGCTCGACTCCCTGGGCGAGGTCAATAATGCTAAGCAATGGCAACTCGACAATATGGATGTTGAGAAATTCTACTGCTGGCGCATATATACCGTCATCTCAATGCTTTATCGCATTCATCCCGACCGCATTAGGAACTGGATTACCACACCACGCCCCTCGGGCTACCAGGCACTGCAGTTCACCGTCATGGGACCTGATTGCAACTGGATTGAAATACAGATACGCTCTGAACGCATGAACTACGAGGCCGAGCATGGCCAGGCTGCTCACTGGAAGTACAAGCAGCAACAAAAGAAGTATTAATCACACAATCTTATAGCCATGAATAAGATTTTAGGCATTAGGAACCTCATCAACATATCGCTAGCCGTGATGCTCATAGGCGGCATCGTCTTTGCATCGGGTTTTGGCATTTGCCTGTATTTGGCACAGCAAGAGGTGTCGCGTGAGGCCGACATGAAGATCGAGACCAATATCGACTACATTCAGTCATATGTAGATGGTCAGTTGCAACGCGTCGAGGATGCTGCCTACACTTTGCTGAGCACCAGGTTTGGCAATGCTGTGCGTGAAAATGACTCTACTGCACGCGTCGTTATCGACTATGACACCTTCAAGAGACCGTCTCCACAAGAGATATTCATGATGCTCAACAAGTTCTTGGATGTCAATCCTCAAGCGTGTGGCATTGCTGTGGGGCTCGAGTCCGAGGTATATTCTACCCCCGACCAGCCAAATGGTTTTGCTGCCTATGTGACCAATGTGGGCGGACAAAAGGAACAGTTAAGCCTGGGTGCCATTCACAACTTCAGGGAGAAGGCGTGGTACCGTAACGCTAAGGTTGCGGGCAAGGCCATGTGGAGCAACCCCTTCCGCGAGACTAGTCATGGCAAGGTGGTAACCTGTTACAGCATTCCACTCCTGGACAATAATAACAATTTACTTGGTGTTCTTGCTATCGATATTGACACTGAGGCGTTTAGAAACAAGTGCAATGCCGTGTCACCTTTCCCCAATAGTGTGGTTACAATGACCGACCGCAACTTCCGCTTTGTGGCTCACCCCGACACCTCTCTGCTCCTTATGAATGTAGAGCAGGTGGCTAGGTATGACACCAGCGATTTTAATGACAGTGTAAAGGGGATGATGCTCGCTCACAAGAGCGGTCATCACACTATGCGCAACTCTCAGGGCGACGATATTCTATTCTACTTTACATCAATAAAACGCTCGGGTTGGACCATTGCCATTGAGTGCCCCGAGGCATCGGTGTTTGGCAACATCGACCGCATGCGTCGCGACACCATCTTCATCGCTTTGGTCAGCATCCTTATCATGATTGTATGCTTCGTGTGGTTATTCCGCCGTTTGCAGGGTGTGGCATTGTCCAAGGCTGGCATGGAGCGTGAACTTGAGATTGCTTCGGGCATTCAGCGTGGCATGCTGCCAGACTCTAGCACACCATTCCCACAACGCGACGACCTCGATGTGTGTGGCTACATTAACCCTGCCAAGTCGGTGGGAGGGGACTTGTATGACTACTTCATACGCGACAATAGACTATACTTCTGCATAGGCGATGTATCGGGCAAGGGTGTTCCCGCATCGCTATTTATGGCTGTGGTTCACACGCTGTTCCGCAACCTGAGTCTGCACGATGACAATCCTGCTAGCATCATGTCGTCAATGAACGAGGCCCTGTGCCGTGGCAACAAGCACAACATGTTCTGCACAATGTATATGGGTGTTCTCAATTTGTCAACTGGCAATCTGCTTTATTGCAACGCTGGCCATTGTGCTCCCATATTGCGACATGGTGAGAACCTTGCGACGCTAGACGTGAGCATCAACATTGCATTGGGCGTCATCGAGGGATTTCCCTATAAGGGTCAGGAGATTAACTTGAGTACGGGCGATGCCGTGTTCCTGTATACCGATGGCGTGACCGAGGCCGAGAACGAGACCAAGGAACTCTATGGCGATAAGCAGGTGATAAGTGCATTGCGTTATGCCTTCATGAAGGCACACCAAACTGCATCTGGCGTCATCGACGCTATGGTCAACTCCATAAGTCGCCATGTGGGCGAGGCTGTACAGAGCGACGATATAACCATGCTCATGATATCTTACAGCGGACCATCAAACCACGCTTTGCGCATCGTGAACGATGTCAACGAGGTGACCAAACTCACTCCATGGCTCGAAACAGTCATTGCCGATTATAAGATTCCACAAGATAAGGCGTTCAACCTCAACCTGGCCATTGAAGAGGCCGTAGTCAATGTGATAAGTTATGCCTATGACAACAAGGAACAACCCATCAACATAGCGGCAACTCGCGAGGGAAAAGATCTGGTTGTAACCATTACCGACAATGGCAAGGCTTTTGACCCTACCAAGGCCGAGCGTCCCAACCTGAATCTTCCCGTCGAGGAACGACCCATAGGCGGACTGGGCATTATGCTGGTGAACAAGATTGCCAGCAAGGTTGAGTATCGCCGTGAAAACGAGAGCAATAAACTATCGCTCTACTTTAACATTAAATAAAAAAACACAAATAGATATGACACTCTTAATTACACCTGCTGGCGATACAATCAACGCCGTGATATCAGGCCGACTCGATACAGCCAACTCTCAACTGTTTGCGGTAGAGATGCAACCTCTTATGGATGGTGCCGACAAGCACATCGTTCTCGACTGCTCTAAACTGGAGTTTGTATCATCGTCGGGCCTGCGACTCTTGCTCACTTTGCGCAAGCAGACCATTGCAATGGGTGGTGATGTTACTATCAAGAATGCCATCCCCGAGGTAATGCAGGTATTCACCATTACAGGTTTCTTCTCGCTCTTTAAGTTTGAGTAAACCCTTCGCCCAATGACGGTTATACTTGACACTCCCTTCAAGGTGCAGGCCGGGGACTACATGAAGCGTGTGTTCGCCATGTGGCTCTCGCGTCACGCGTGGTGGCTGTTGTTGTTGCTTGCTGCGTGTGCCTCGCTATGTGCTGTCGATGTCAAGTGGAGTGTCATTGCCTTCATCTTGTGCATTGCAGGCTTGATGATGCTTATGAGCCTGGTTTACTTCAACTATGCCTTCTCACCACTTGCCCGTTGGTCGGTAATGGAAAAGACCGCTGTAATCGACAAGGCGGGCTTACACTTCACATTTGAGCATCCCAAGATGAACGATCATTTCATAAGCTGGAATGAAGTTACTCGCATCGACTTCAGGGCAGGAGCCACCCTGTTTCACTTAAAAGGAGCCAGCATCAACTTTGTGATGTTGCCCTCACTTGATGCTGACCAAGCGAAAACTCTCAAGCAACTATATCTCAATAAATAATGTAAATGGCAAGCAACTTACTTTATCTTCTAGGGAAGAACGTAAAGGGATAAAACCTTTATTCTCAGTCTATGGCTATAATGAGAAAGTATTCTTCATTAAGTCGCTAAAGATAGTCGAGTTATAAATAACTTAGATAGCCTAGATAGCCTAGATAGCTTATCTCCCTCATAAATAAATAGCCAAAATGCGGCTGTGTCATAATGCAAGAATAGTCGGCGCGCTGTAAGCGCAGTGCCGCTATTAGCCCAGGGCAACGCCCTGGGTAACAGGTCGCAACGGGAAACGCCCTGCAAGGGCAAAAGATTTGTTACCGCACAAAAACGCATTTATCCCATTTTCTTTCTTACGGGCTTAATTACGCCCCAGTCCTTCAGATACTTATTGATTTGCACCAGAGGTATCCCGAAGTTGAAACTCTGCGAGTTGAGTATGCCCGCATAGTTCACTGCCACCAGTTCGCCCCACTGGTTGAGCACCGGGCTGCCACTTGAACCCTGCAGTGCTGCGATGGAGTACATTACACGCTGGTTATCGGGCTCTTGCGAGATAGTGCCAGTGGTCAGCTGTGCCTGTATTCCTTGCTCGGTAGTGCCCAGCATCAGCCCCTGATTGTAGCCTATCATCACCAGCGGTTGGGTTATCGACAACTTCTCGCGTTCGGCCAGGGTGGGAGAGTCCCACTCGTCGTTTTTCTGCGGAGTCTTGAAGATGTGGCATTCCTCGGGTGTGCGCTCGCTCTTCAGGCGTATGAGAGCCAGGTCAACGCTCTCCTCGGGCGACATCATCACCGTCTTGCACTGCATGAAGTCGTTGGCTGTGGTCACACGCTGGTTGTGCAGGGCAATGCTTATATTGGTTTTCACCTGTACCGATATTTCGCTAGGATTGACATAGCTCAGCGTTTCCAGTGCTTGCTCCACACGGGTCTTCTCGGTGCCGAGTGCCTCTAGCTTAACACGCAGACTGTCGTTATCAGGTGACTCGTGCGTGAAGTTCCTACCCAGGATGTCAAAGTCCCAGTACACATTGTTCTCTATTTCTTGTTGGGTCACCGCCATCATCTGTGCCAGCTCGGTAGAGCGGTGCTGGTAGAACATCATCAGTCGTGCCGTCGACTTGTTGACACACGCCACAACCTGGTCGTGAGGCAGTTCGGGATACACCACATGCCTGTTGGTGAGCAGCGAACCCTGATCATCGACAAAGAATGCCGTACCCGATACCGTACTCAGTTTGATGCTGTCCAAGTTGGTGGTAAGGTCCTTTAGTTCACCGTTTTCAATGCCCGAGAAATAGAAATTGATGCCATTGGGCAGCGACGCCTTGTAGAACACGCTGTTTACTACAATGGCCACCCCCGAGGCCTCAGTGTTGAAAATCTCTTCAGGTGTCTTGCCGTCGTTGCTACGCTTGCATGCCACCTGACCCACAACCAGTGCCACTGTGATTGCCGATGCCATCACCAGGGCGAGAGTGCGTGATTGCGAAATGTTTCTCATTGTCAATAAATGTATATCTTTTTGCCATTTGACTAGATACTTAGATAAAGGTTTAATCTCTATATGTATCGAATATCCTAGAAAATCTAGAAAGCCTAGAAAACCTAGAAAACCTAGAAAGCCTAGAAAGCCTAGAAAATCTTATATCCTAAAAAAAAGAAAAATATGAAGAACTTTATTAGTCACATACCCATGCGTCTTGATAGCGCTCGGGCAGTTCGTGCTTAATCTTATATAGCTTGTTAGCATTGTTGTCGCGAGCCACATATATGCGGAACTTGTTGCCACGCTTAAGCACCTTCATCTTGCCGTCCATGTCCTTGTGCGAACCCAGATATTCCTTTACTTGCTTTTCATTGCTAAGCGATGAGATGACGAGGTAATAACGGCCTGAACCGCTTGTCGATGCAAACGAAGTCTCAACCTTTTCTTTAGCCTCCTCGGCAGCCATTTTTTCAATCTTGGCAAGGCGTTTTTCAATAGCTTGTTGTGACTCGATTTCCTGTTCGGGAATGGCAACTGCCAGGTCAACCTGTGCCGAGTCCCAATTGAAGATTGTTGTGCGGGCGGGTTGCTTGATCTCGGGCAGTTTCAGTCCTGCCTGTGTACTGTCATTGTTCTTGAGTATGGGGGTGGTGAGCACGGGAACCAGTGCAAGCAGTACCACGATTGATGCTGCTATCTGCATAGCGCGGCGAGCCCATGAACGGTGTACCACGATGGTCTCGACTTGTTGCTCCTGCTCTTGTGCGGTCTCTTGTTCCTGGCGCAGCTGTGCCAGAGTCTTGAAGTTCACGCTACGCAACCCGAAGTACTCGTCGTTGCTTGTTTCGTGATAGAAGGGGATAAAGTCGATAAGGCCGTTGTTGCTGTGGAAGAATCCCAAGCGACCCAGCGACACCTCGTTGCCAGCATTAAGTTGCTGCTTGAATGTAGTGACGCTGTCGGCAATGAAACGCACTGCCTCATCATAGGTGATGCCTTCGCGACGAACAATAGACTGTGCCAGCAAGCCATCGTTGTGGTTTACCGACGAGTTGAAGCCCACCTTACGCTCGGGCTTGTTGATGATGCCTTCGGCCTCGTTGTAGAACGAGTCGCTATACTGTGCAATGAGTGCTCCCCAACCAGGAATCACCACACAGTCGTTGCTTATCATCAAGTATTCTATGTGTTCAATCAGTGAAAACATCACACAAAATTAATCATCTTTTGGGACTTTGCAAAATATTTACTCCACTATTTTTGCCTCTAGCTTTGTAACGTATTAATACTCAGTAATGAGACTATATCACGCATACATCCCACTAGGGATGAGATAATGTAGCCAGCCATGAGGATGTGCCGTAGGTACGACGATATGGCTGGAATGAAG
>JAGHTV010000023.1 GCA_018065165.1 Candidatus Sodaliphilus fimicaballi
ATTCATTATATTTGAAAAACAAAATTCTTTAGCATTGCAATTGACTAGAAAACGGAAATATATTTGTATCTTTGCAGTACGAATCCTGCAATTGAAATTACAATGAAGTATCTTGAAGTATGCGTTGAGACAATACAGAGCATCATTAATGCCAAGGCTGGTGGTGCATATCGTATTGAGTTATGCTCAGCCTTGAGTGAAGGAGGTATTACTCCCTCATACGGAATGATTGAAACCGCAAGGAAATTGGGACCAGAGAAATTGCATGTATTAATCCGTCCTCGTGGTGGAAACTTCATATACTCTCAAGCCGAAGTTGACTGCATGATAAAAGACATTAAGAAATGCAAGGAACTAGGAGTTGATGGAGTTGTTATTGGAGCATTAACTGAAACGGGAGACATCGATATTGATGCATGCAAAAAATTGATGCAGTCGACCGAGGGAATGCAAGTAACATTTCACCGTGCTTTTGATTGTTGCAACAACCCAACAACAGCACTTGAACAGATAATTTCACTAGGTTGCACCCGTCTACTCACATCGGGTCAGGCCAACAGTGCAACAGAAGGATGCCAGTTAATTAAGTCGCTAGTTAGCCAAGCCAATGGACGCATCATAATTATGCCTGGAGCTGGAGTTAATGAAAATAATGCAAAAGACATAATTTCTACAACTGGTGCAACTGAAATACACGGGTCCATCAGAAGCAAGACCAATCATGGACTCGAAACCGATACAACAAAGGTCAAATCACTAATTACAAACATAAATGAAGATTAAATTATCCATATTGTCATTACTGTTGAGTTTATCACTTGCATCAACAGCACAAACATCTCAAGAATGCATTGACTTTCTCTATAAGTACATGCCGCAACCCGACAAAGCCGATTATAGTCGTGCGTTTTATGAAGAGAACGTGAATGCAACATTAAAAGCAAAGAGTGAAATGCCCTGGGGAAAGATCATTCCAGAAAGGGAATTTCGTCACTTTGTACTGCCCATAAGAGTAAACAATGAGCATCTGGACAATAGCCGTATCGTTTTCTATGACGAACTAAAAGACAGAATCAAAGGCATGTCTATGACCGAGGCAATACTCGAAGTAAACCACTGGTGCCACGAGAAAGCCACTTACACTCCCAGCGATGAACGCACAAGCAGCCCTCTAGCAACAGTAAAAACAGCATATGGACGCTGCGGAGAAGAAAGTACTTTTTTGGTAGCAGCATTGCGTTCGGTATGTATTCCTGCTCGACAAGTGTATACACCCCGATGGGCACATACCGATGACTACCACGCCTGGGTTGAAGCTTGGGCAGATGGACAATGGCATTTTCTGGGAGCATGCGAACCCGAACCAGTTCTTGACCTTGGATGGTTTAACGCTCCCGCATCACGAGGCATGCTCATGCACACCAAGGCATTTGGCAACTATGATGGTCCTGAGGAGGTTATGCAACGCACACAATGCTTCACCGAGATAGATGTGACATCTAACTATGCCCCCATCGCACGCCGCGAAGTCATAGTAAAGGACAAAGCGGGAAAACCAGTTAATGCAGCCACAGTTGAATTTAAGATTTACAACTATGCAGAGTTCTATACTGTATCAAAGAAAACAACCGACGCCAATGGAAAAACTTACATGCAAGCAGGTAAAGGCGATCTGCTAGCCTGGGCATATAAAGACGGGAAATTCGGATTTGGCGTATGCAAGATTGATGGTGATGGCACATGTACAATCACACTCGATCACAGCACTAACGAATCTTTCACTGTCGATATAAAAATAGTGCCACCAGTTGAACGTAATACTATTCCATATGTGTCTGAGCAGCAACGCACACTTAATGACAAGCGAATGTCACAGGAAGACTCAATTCGCAACGCCTATGTATCTACATTCCACACAACAGGCAATGAGTATGTAAAGAAATCTAGAGGCAATTATGCAACAATCGAAGAATTTCTTTCAAAGTCAAATCTTGGTTTTGCCCCCGAAACCTTACTGTCAGTAATTAGCGACAAGGACTTACGAGACATTACTATGGATGTTTTGTTAGATGCAAAATATACACCCACCAACAAGAACTATCCTCAAGACATATATGACAAATATGTCCTCAATCCTCGAGTTGCAGCCGAGCATCTTACTCCATACAAGGGATATTTGTCTAATAGAATGGATCGAAATCTAATAAGAAACTTGAAATCAGTAAGCAATGTCATTCAGTGGACAAAGTCAAATATACAAACTGAGGAGTTAAGTAATCCTCAACGCTTGAAAATGACACCTATAGGTGTATGGGAGACACGAGTATGTGATAACTACTCACGCAACATATTCTTTGTTGCGCTATGCCGTACTATGGGTTATGCAGCACGTATCGACGCAGTTACTCAAAAGGTAGAATATTACAATAACGGACAATGGATTGAAGTAAAATTTGACAGCAACAACGCACTTGCAAATGCTCCCCAAGGAACACTTAAGGCCGAGTATGACAATCTCGACAATAATCCTGATCCCAAGTATTATATCCACTTCACAATATCAAAACTTGTTGATGGAGTACCACAACTGTTGAATTATGAAGAAGAAGACACATGGATGAGTACACTATCAAATGGGGTAAAACTCGATGCTGGACAATATCTCATTACCACAGGAACCCGAATGGCCGATGGTAGCGTACTAACCCATAACGAAGTTGTTTTGGTAAAAGAAGGCGAGACAACAATAGCTTCTTTAGTTATGCCAACATGTAAAGATGGCATAAAAGTGATAGGCAATTTCAACAGTGAAAACATCTATAACGATGCTGATAATGGAAACAAATCAATCCTCTCTACTACCGGACGCGGTTACTATGTTCTCGGCGTAATAGCACCTAATAACGAACCGACTAATCATGCATTGCGTGACATCGCTCTAGTGAAAAAAGAACTCGAGCAATTAAATGTCCCCATTGTTCTGCTGTTCAAAGATAAAGAGAACCTTGGCCGATTCAACATTAAAGAATTGCCAGAGTTACCAAGCACATCACACATAGGAACAGATGTCGACAACAAGATAACTAACGAAATAATTGAAGCAATGCACTTGACCAATCCCACAATGCCTGTATTCATTATTGCAGATACATTTAACCGCGTTGTATTCATTTCGCAAGGTTACACAATTGGTTTAGGAGAACAACTCTATAAGATTATGAATGAGCTTAATCGCAAATAAGCAATCATAAAACAAAATGCCGCCTAAATCATAGACGGCACATCACCAAAACTTATTGAGGGCGTTGCAATGTGCAATGCCCTTGTTTTTCATGATACTAAGGCTTGTGATTGATTATTTTCAAATTGCTTTGACTCGTTAAGTATATTATTACGGAACATCATGTAAACAAGTTCTTGAAGTGGCGTAAGTTTTACACTTCGTTCAACTCCGAGGATTTCTTCACAAAAAAGTGTATCAAGCATTACTTTGCGTTCTTCAACTGGCATATTTTTTATGCGACTAATGATGCGGGGCGATATTACAATTAAATTTTCCATAATAGTATAATTTTTGATTGACACTGCAAAATTAGTCACAACATGTGCAACAAACGAGCACACACAACAAAACTAAAGTTAAATCTATGCTATCTGAAATATTTTATCACGATTACATTGAAAATATATACTGCAAACAAAGTATAAAAGTGGCTCTGAAACATCAATATTTAGAGGATTTTCATTACCTTTGTAAGTTAAATTTAATGTAAAGATAATGTTACAATCAAAACCTACATATAACACTGATTACGGATATGCTCGAGTAGCTGCAGCCGTACCTGCACTAAATGTTGCCGACATTGAAGGTAATGTACAGTCTATCAAGGCGTCAATTAACGAAGCGATTGAGCAAAAAGCCCAACTGATAGTATTTCCTGAAATGTCAATTACGGGTTATACCTGTGCCGATCTTTTTGGCAACGAAACATTGCTTAACGAAGCCGAGAAAGCACTTGATACAATTGCATCTTCTATTGGCAATAGCAATGCCATTGTAATTGTGGGAGCTCCCATCCGTTACAATGGCCACCTCTACAATTGTGCAGTAGTGATGCAAAAGGGTAATTGTGGGTTGGTGCCCAGGCGTAAGGGCCCCACGTCCAGGGATTGGAACCGGATGGGTTGTTTTACATTGGCCAACTTGCGAGGGGCCCCCTTTGGGGGGGTTTGGATGACGGG
>JAGHTV010000533.1 GCA_018065165.1 Candidatus Sodaliphilus fimicaballi
GTTTAATCTGTTGTTAAAAATGAATTATTTAAATTATTCTGATTTCTGAAAATCAATCCTTGTTTTCGTTTGCGTTATCGTTAGCATTGCCAGTACGCACATCGCTCTCGTTAACATCGCGGCGCATCCAGCTCTTGCGGCGTCCATGCACGATGGTTACCTCCTTATCGGCACCCAGTTGGGGACCACGGAAACGAGAGAACCCACCACGACGGTCGTCCTTGCGCTCGCCACGTGGACGGTCGCTGAAGGGACGGTCATCGCGACGAGGACGGTCACTAAATTCACGACGAGGACGCTCGCCACGCTCATCGCGGCTGAATGTCTCGCGGAACTCACGACGCTGCAGGTTGCGGCGGTCGGTGCTTGCACGGAAGTTCTCGTTCTTGATGCTCTCGCCACGCTCACGCATCTCGTTATACTTGCCGTCGAAAATCACATATTGGCGCAGCTCACAGTCGAGCGAACCGTTATAGAGGTCGTATTTCTCTGACGGACGCAAGCCTATCATATTGAAGTGAGGACCATCGACGCTTATTACCCATGCATTGTAGCCACGGAACACATGCTTGAACTTGGTGCCCAATGTAGCATACAGGTCGTCAATGTTACCCACCTGCAGACGCTCGCCATAGGGGGGATTGGTAATAAGAACGCCAGCCTCGGGCGCCTCGTTGTAGTCTTCGATGGCCTTGAGCTCGAGCTCAACCATCTTGCCCACGCCGGCACTCTTCACATTGGCACGAGAAATGGCTATTGCCTTGCCATTGATATCGCTACCATATATCTTGTGCTTGAACTCGCGTTCGCCGCTATCGTCGTTGTAAATCTTGTCAAAGAGTTCCTCGTCATAGTCGGGCCACTGCTGGAACGCATAACCCTTGCGGTAAACACCAGGGTTGATGTTGGCCGCGATGAGTGCAGCCTCAACCAGGAATGTACCTGAACCGCACATGGGGTCTACAAAATTGCTATTGCCATCCCAGCCGCTCAGCTTGATGATACCTGCAGCAAGCACTTCGTTGATGGGAGCGTCGGTCTGTGCCTCGCGCCAGCCACGCTTGTACAGGGGCTCACCGCTTGAGTCGAGCGACAGTGTCACCTCGTCGCCAGCGATGTGTATATCGAGGCGAATGTCGGGGTTGGTTACACGAATTGACGGACGCTTCTCGTAGCGCTCGCTAAAGAAGTCGACAATCGCATCCTTGACGCGATAGGTAACAAATCGTGAGTGACTGAATTCCTCGCCAAATGTAGTGGCATCAATTGCAAATGTCTTGTCGACACTCAACACCTGTTCCCAATCAAAGAGCTTGATTTGCTCATACAGGTCGTCGGCATTATTTGAGCGGAATTTGTAGATGGGTTTAAGCACACGCAACGCCGTGCGAAGGCAGAAGTTGGCTTTATACAGCATTTCTTTGTCTCCATTGAAGGCTACCATGCGTATGCCTTCGGTAACATCCTCAGCGCCAAGAGCACGCAACTCATCGGCAAGGACGCCTTCAAGTCCCTTGAAGGTCTTTGCTACCATTTCAAATTTCTCATTCATCATCTTAAGTTGAGAAGCTATTAAAATTTCTTGCAAAGGTACGATAAATTCGCCACAATTGCAATTAATTCTTTACTAGTGATGCTATTTGCTCGGTTAATCACTCTGCCGGCGTGTACTGGGCATAACTTTGCACCTCGTTTTAACATCTTATCATGCAACAAGACACATCTATACAAGTACTTCATGCCGCGTTCAGAGCCTGGATGGCGGCAGCACAACTGCGCAAGTCTCGACTGCGCAACAAGCGATTTACCTATGGCGACCAGTGGGGCGACCTGAGCATTGACGGCAACGGCAACCTCGTCACCGACTGGGAGCGATACAGCAGTAACGGCTCTACGCCTGTAACCAACAACCTAATACGCCAACTGGTGCGTACCATCGTGGGACGATACCGCGCCCAAGAAATGACAGGAAAGCAGCACAACAGTCCTGCACTGCAGCGCATTGCTACTGTCAACGAACTCGAGGAGCTCGACAGTCACACTCTTGAGGAATTTCTCATCTCGGGTTGTTGCATTCAGCGTGTCGACAGCGATGATGCAGGCCCTCGTGTTACTGCCGTAAACCCAACCCGATTCTTCGTCAACGCGATGACCGATGTGCGTGCCTGGGACTGCGAGATTGTGGGACAACTGCACGACTTGAGCATTGCCCAACTCATACAGCGAGTGGCCGCAAACTCGCGTCGCAAGGCACGATGGATAAGGAACCTATACACCAACGCTGCCCTCGAACGCACCGAGGCTCTCACCCAACGCATTGGGGCCGACACGCAGAGCGGTACCGACTTCTGGCAACCGTCACAGGCAGGCAAGTGCCGTGCCATTGAGGTGTGGACGCTGGAGAGTCGCGAGGCCATGATGTGCCACAACCGCCGCACGGCCCAAGTGACCATTGAGTCGCCGTCAACAGCCCGCCGCCACCGCAACGACCCCGACGTCAATGTCAAGTGGACGGTAACCACAGTGTGGCACTGCCGGTGGTTCTCGCCTATGGGCGACTTGCTGGCTGAGTGGGACTCGCCCTACAAGCACCACCGTCACCCCTTTGTAATG
>JAGHTV010000164.1 GCA_018065165.1 Candidatus Sodaliphilus fimicaballi
GTCATGAACTGGGTAACCACGGTTTTACCCACACTGCTATGGACTGGATAACGCCCGAGGAAGGCGACCGCGAGATAGAGCGCAACGATAGTGCCATCTATGCTCACACAGGCATTCATCCCGTGAGTTTCTGCTTCCCCGGCAACGGACGCAACGATGCCATCATTGCCCGCGTGATGGCACATCCGCGCATCACGGGAGCCCGCACCTTCGAGACCGGCATAGGCGGTGGAGCCACCGTCAAGGGGCTTGACAAGTGGATTGATGACGCCATAGATCGTGGCGAGTGGGTAGTGGGAATGACTCATGGCATGACCCATGGTTGGGACCGCTTCGACCATCCCGAGGTATTGTGGCAGCATCTGGCCCATGCCTGCGAACTGGCCCGTACAGGCAAGTTGTGGATAGCAACCTTTGCCCAGGTCAACGAGTACAAGCGTGGCCTCAGTGCCGAGGCTACCTACATCCTCGACCGCAAGCCCAGGAAAGTGACACAGCAAGGCAAACGCCTGCGTCCCTACCAGAGTTGGGACGGTAGCTGGTGCGTCGACGCCCGCCGCAACGTGCCCATCACAGTCAAGTACTAACTAAACCATAAAAAGAGGGATCTTTTCCCCGTCATGCATACAACAAAGCGGTGAACGCATTGATGCGTCCACCGCTTGTGTTATCTAACAGTTACAAGTAATTACTTGATGAACTTAACAGAACTCATGCTGCCGTCAACATACTTGGTAACCTGGATGTTAACACCTTGAGCGGGTGCGCTAACTTCCATACCAGCGATGTTGTAGTACTTGACGCTAGCAACAGCCTTGTTAGCATTGACATCGTTAACTGCAGTTGCCTCGCTAACAAAGAATGCGGGACCAAATGTCTCGGTTGATACATTGCCTGAGGGATCCTCGAGGACAACCTTAAGGTCAAACCAACCTTCAGCATTAACGGGTGCGAGTGATGCACGGTAGAGGTAGCCAAATGCGGGCATTGTGAATGCGCTTGCATCCTCGGTAGCCTCAAGCTCGTTCCACTCGTCGGTGCCATGAGCTGCGTAGAGAACCTTTACGCTTGCGATGGTTGAGCAGTCATACCAGCGGTTGGCTGCTACAGCTGCATCGTGATGATACTTCCAGTCGGCAGCTGCAAACTCGAGAACGCCTTGTGAAGGATAGTCAAAGTACTCAGTGATTTCGCCCTCGGTGGTGAGGAAACGCAGTGCTTGGATTGAGGGAGCAGCATAGTCCTCAGTACCCAGTGCATGGTTGTGGAGTACAAGCTCAGTCTTGCCCTCAAGCTCGCCAACCTTAACATTGTTGTTCACATAAGTGAAGTTGGTGAAGTCGCCGTCGGTAGTGGTTGATGATGTGCAAGTGTTGATACCAGACTCGATAATCTCGCCATAGCGACCAGTGAACACGCGCAGCTTGCTTGACTTGTTGCCATCATAGTCCTTAGGCTTGATGCTCAGCAATTGAGGACGACCGCCACCATAAACATATGAGTCAACATACTTGTCGTCAAATGACAGAACGGGGTGACCAGGATAAACCTTTGACACGCCACCGCCAACGGGAATTACAAGACCGTCCATCAGGTCGAAACCAAAGTTGATAAAGTGCAGGCCTTGAACCTTGTTACCTGCAACGGGAACACCAATGATGTGCTTGTATTGGCCTGTTACCAGGATGTCACCCATAAGGGGGCTGCAGTGAACTGCCCAACCACCATCTTCGGGCTCTGCGAGGTCAACATACATCTCGTTCTTGTAGTCGCCCGAGAGAATGATTGACTTGTACTCGTTCTTTGCACTTGCCAGGATGTCGCCATTGTAAGAGCAAATCAGGCGGTTAGCATAGATGTGTGAGTTAGGCTCACCCTCACCCTTAGGAGTGGGAAGGAACTTCTGTGAGTAGAACTTCAGGTTAGCGGGATCAGTGTTGACTGTAGCTGCAGCAAACTTGATCTCGGGATACTTGAAGAAGTAGAACTGGTTGTTGGCCAGAGACTTCATGTTGCTAGTGTGCAACAGAGAGAAACGGTCGCTCACCTTGTTTACATAGTAGTCAACATCATAGCCCTTAACGCGGTATGTACCACCAACGATTGTGTGAACCACGCCCATGCCCTTGAGAGCAAAGAATGAGTAGCTGCGGTAGCTAGTACAGTTGCCGGGAACAGCAACAGCACCGTTCTCATACTCGTCGAGGTTAAACAGAGTGCCATTGTCGTCATAAGCCTTGAATCTGATGGGCTCGGTAGCCTCGCTCATGTCAAAGTTGAGAGTAGTGTCGCCATTGATCTCCACATTCTCCTTAAACACGATATAGTTGCCCACGGGTTTGCCCTTGAACATAGCGTGCATGTCATATTTGCCAACGGGGATAGAAGCTGTGACAGTGTTTGACGCACCCTTAGTATCTACAGCGAGAACCTTCTGCTCGGGGTTGTAGATAGTCAGGCTCATAGGAGATGCCAGGTTAGGATCCTTTATTACATAGTTGAATGTAACAGTAGCAGTTGTGCCAGCCATGGGCTTAACCTTCTTTACATAAACTGTGCGGTCACCAAGTTCCTGCTTCTGGTAGTCATTGGTGGGCAAGTACAGTTCAACACTTTCATCTTGTGGCATAGCCACAGGTGATGACTTTGACAAGTCAGTTACGACTTGTGCCTGAGAGCAAAGTGACATTCCAAATGCCGCCAATGCCAAAACTAAAGACTTTCTCTTCATGTTTGTTTGATATTTAAAGTGAGTAAATTTCACAATGATAACAACATATGCAACTGATACAGCCCGCGATAAGTTGCAAGTCAATATGCACTTACAGATTGTTGAATTTATAATAAACTCAAAAAGCTCCTTAATTTTCTGCTAAAGTACGACAAATTTATAGATTGACAAAGGAAAATTCCGGTTAATAATGCTATTAGCCGGAATTTTTATGAATTTGTCATTTGGGGAACGTTCTCCAAAAAAATAATACGAGAAACAATACTATTACTGTGCGAGGATTTCAACGAAATCCTTGGCCAGGATAACATTCTCCATAGCGATAGCGTCCTTGAACAGCGGAGCAATCTCGGCCGGCCTGAAGCCTGCAATGCCACAAGCAATGCGAGTCACATAGAACTTGAGCTCCGGATGCTCGCGTGCACAAGCGAGAAAGTTCTGAACCTTGCCGCCTATGTAGTCGACACCGCCTTCCATCGTTGGCAAGGCGTAGCACTGGCCAGTGATTCCCTCGCCAACGCCCCACTCGGCGCCAAACCTAGCGTGGGCACTCGCCGCCGCACCACCACCATGACGGCCATGAATGTTACTGCCAAAGACAAAAACCTCACCCTCACGCAACTGCGTAATCATATTGGGAGTAAACTCTCTGTTATATCCATTCATAGTAGAAAATTATATGCTGTAATGTAGACAATATTAATCAGCGACAACTTCAATGTGATTACTTTCTCTTGCTTCGTCAAGTTTTGCTTTGAGTGTTGGATTTTTATGGGTAAGCTTGCGAATGGTAATGTCTTCAAAGTTGTTTTCTGCCTTGTACAGATGATCAACCCATAGGCGTAAGTCTTCCTTCATGTTCTGCAGCTGTTTTATAGCTTTGTCTATGTCATCAAGAGCACTGTTGTATCGGGAGGCTGCATCTTTAACATGCTTCCCAAAAACGCTCTTGAATTGATTTAGCTTGTCTTCAAAGTGAGTGACGTCAATTTCGTGATTCTTGGCTTCGGCGAGTTCTTTCTTCACCTTGACTGTATTGCGGCCAGTCTGTACAAGTAGCGAAATGATTGTAAGGAACTGTTGCGGACGCACGACATACATCTTCTCATAGCCTGGAACTGCATAGATGCCGTTGTTGTACAGGTCATTGTCAAGTTCCAAAAGAGACACTAATACTGCATATTCGCAATTTTTCTTTGTACGGTCTAAATCCAGTTTTTTGAAGAAGTCGGAATTTTTGTGCTTAATCTGGGTTTCATCTGCTTCGTTCTTCATTTCAAACATGATGGAGACAGATTCAATTCCATCTACAATGTCTCTGAATACAAAATCACCCTTTGTTCCATCAATAACGTCATTATCCTTTCCGAACTCTGCACTTGGTAGATATGGATGTACCATCATCTCAAACTGGTTGTTGCAGTAAACTTCAAGAGACTCGCCAATCATCTTAGTTGATTGCTTTGCCTTAAAGTCACGGTACTGTGCAATCACTTCGTCCTTCATATCAAGCTCACGCTTGTGTTGCTTCTCACTTTGTGATATTTGAGACTTATACTGCTCATGAATTGCCAATATCTCGTTTTGAGACCTTTGCTTGTTGAGTTCAACGTCATTCTGGAGTCGGGTAATTTCATTCTCCATGGTTCTCAAGGTTTCGTTTGCTTTATCTTTGGCTTGCTGCAATTGTTCACGTGCAGCTTGGTTAGCCTCCATAAGAGCCAGTTTTTTATCTGACTCGTTTTGAGATACCTTGGTCTGTAACTCGCTTATTTCCCTTGATTTCTTTGAGATCTCAAGGTTTAGTTCCTGCTCCTTTTTTGCCACTGCCAATTCAATTTGAGAATTGATGGCTTTCTCGGTATTGGCAAGTTCTTGCTTCAATGACTCAATGATTGAATCTTTTGCAGCTTTCTCCTTATCGTTGTTGCGTTCCAACTGGGACAAAGCTGCTTTATGCTCGGCCTCTTTAGTCTTTTGAATCTCTTCTAGACGACGATGCAGCTCGTCGTCAAAGACATCAGTCCTGACCTGATTCAACAGTTGGGCATACTCTGACTCGTCAACAGAGAATACCTTGTGGCAATGTGGGCATTTTATTTCTTTCATATGATAAATACCAGATTGTGTATACAAAATATATATGGGAATGCAAGATATAAAATTTTGTGTAAATTTACATGATTTTTTTGATAAAACTACGATTTTACAGTCAAACATTTTCCTTACCTAATATATTTTGACTTTTTTGTGTAGGCACTAAAACTTCGTAGCTGCTGATGGTTTATAATATATGTCACTACTGTCCCGAAAAAGTGGACGAGTCGGTATTTGAAATTATTGAAATATAGTCTTTTAGAATATGATTCTCGAGTCAACGGACTTGATTTTGTAACTTTGCAGCCAAAATCAATGACTGCATATGTTCCAAGACAAATTCGTTTTCGCACAATTGGCATCTTTTCTCGACAGGAATCGCTTCAATTACCTTGTTCGCAAGTATGGTGGCGATCGCTATGTCAAGAGCTTCACATGCTGGAACCAACTCATGGCGCTCATGTTCGGGCAACTCACTAATCGTGAAAGTCATTTAGATTTGCAGTGTCAAACAAAATTGATTGTTTTTCGTTAACTTTACAAACAAAAAAGTTAACCACGAGAAAAAGGAGTGAACTATTGTTTAATCTGGGCTCTGCCATCCGCAGAATTAGTCTCCTTTTTCTTTCAGTTGAACATGTGACAAACTAGATTTGTGGGAAATACCCGTTAAATGATACAGTCTGTCCAACTTCGTGGTTAACCCAAAAAACGATTACTGCAAATTTATGAAAAAGTACGATTACATCGGCATTGACATCAGTAAAAAAACTATTGATGTTGCAATTTTTGAGAGTGCGAACCAAAAAAAGAGCGAATTCAACCACTGCAAGCAGGATAACAGCCTCACAGGTTACCGTTCGATGCTCAGATGGTTGAGGAAATGCGGAGTCAAGGCAGGAGAGTTCGAGGTGTGCATGGAAGCCACGGGTGTATACACCTATCCGTTATGCCAGTTTTTGGAATCTAAGCGCATCAGCTACAAGGTCGTTGATCCCCGTCAGATGAAGAACTCGTTCGGCTTGGTACGAGGCAAGAACGACCAGATAGATGCTTGCCGCATTTCATATTACGCATTCCTTCATCGTGACGAGAAGCAGTATAGCCGGCTGGGAGCGGCTTCCATGCGCCAGCTCCGGTACCTCGACGCAGCCCGCAACCGTCTGGTCAAGGAAATCGCGAAATGCAAGGCCGTACTTACCGAAGCCCGGATAAGTTTGGACTTCCCAAAGATAATCGTGCAACTTACCGCAAAACAGCTGTCGTTTTTGGAGAAGCAGCTTGAATGCATAGAAAACGAAATGGACAGCATTATCCACGAGGACGAGGAAATGAACAAGAACTACAACCTGTTGCTTTCTGTGCCATGTGTAGGGGCAGTAAATGCCAGGAACATGATTATATATACCTGTAACTTTACGCTGTTTTCCGATGCACGCAAGTATTGCAGCTACATAGGTGCCGCACCCTTCCCTAACTCATCTGGCACGTCCCTGAACGGAAAAGACAGAGTGCTTGGCGGAAACAAAAAACTGAAAGCGGATCTAAGCCAAGCCATAAAGTCTGGTTTTGCGCACAATCCGGTAATCAAGGCGTATATCTCACGGCTCATGGATAAGGGCAAGTCTTACGGATGTGCAGCCAATGCCGCAAAATGCAAGGTAATCAGGTGGATGTTCGCTACCATCAAGCGGGGCACACCATTCGTCCAGCTAAAATACTATGAAAACACACCGGGGGTCGCCTAACGGCAAGGGGCAGAGCCCCGACGAGTGAACATAAACACTGCATTTCAACAAAAAGAAAGACCTGCGCAAACTTTCTATAGAAAAACTTGCACAAGTCCTAGATTTCATTTAGTTCATTCATTACGCTATCCACATCAAGAACGTATTTATTGACAACCCCTTTTGCCAAACCAAACAAACACGCCCCAACTTTGATTGCTGTCGGAACCAATTTCTCAAAAGCTTCATCAGTTCCTATGTCTTTCAATTCTGCAACCAACGATATAAAAGGGTCTTCTACATAATCTGATTCCCATGCATTGAAGTACACCACGCGGAATGCGTTATTCAACAAACGTTGACTCCACATTCTTAAAAATGTTGTTTTTCCAGTACCCCATTCTCCGTTTATGGCAATAACGCAGCCTGTCTGGGAATATAACTTCACCATACTGGTTAAGTCGCTGGCAAGTCCTTGTCTGTCTAAGACGTCATGTTTAAATGGGTCGTCTTGAGGTATCTCTATTTCTTTTAATTTACTCGGAATATGCATATTTTCTCTTATTTACTTGTTTTGTAATTATTTTATTTCAAATTGTTCAATTCTTTTCGTAATAAGTTAATAGATGCAGCCAAAGAATTCATTTTACATTCTAATGCTTGTGCATATAGATGATATGCATTTGCTACATGTTCGGCCTCAACAATCATCAATTCCTGTGAGGCTCCTTGCTTTTGCAACTGAGACGTTTTTACGTATGCTTTAGATATTATGTCATTTAACTGAGATAAAATATCATGAATATGTTCTACGTCATATTGCTTATCAATATCAGAAAGATCATAGTAAAGATGGATGACGTTTACATTATTACACTACTGTCCCGTTAAAGTGGACAAATCGATCTTTGAAATAGTTGAAACATAGTCTATTAGAAGCAATCTTCCAAGTGCGACGATTTGATTTTGTAATT
>JAGHTV010000231.1 GCA_018065165.1 Candidatus Sodaliphilus fimicaballi
AAAATACGAAAGATACTACGCTAAAATCAACATATGATATGAAAAACTCGTATGCCTCATATTTGGTTGTCTGTAGAACTAATGCTAAAGTATTCATTGGGTCTGGTTTTTTCAAAAACAAACCGCCGAAGAATGTCAGTGTAGATACAAGTATTATGTAAACTAATGATATACACTTAAAAACAATTTGAACCTTACGTGGCAAAACTGCAGTAAAAACACATAACATATAAATAGTAAACAAACTACATAACGTGACAATAAGTCCAGATTGCCCAGCAAACCACATTCCACTAATAAATAATAGTGTGAATGACAGTAAATCTACATAGAAATTCCATAATGTACAAAAGGGACTGGATAACGCATTTGTCAAAAATTTCATATAAAAATTGTGTTTCTCACGTCCCAGGGAAACTGCTAAAAATGCTACAAAAGAAAGCGTGGGACGATGTCGTTGTCAATTGAAACAAATGCATTGCCAAAAGCCTAACCCGAAATTGAACAACTCAAACCTACGCGTAGCTTGTATAATATTCCGCTTGCACGGGGTTTATACTAGCACAGCGAAGGCGCCTTGAGTTGCCTCAATGCCCTTTGGGGGTGAAAATTGGCGATTTTCGTAATTAGGAATTGAAGCGAGACGCTTTCAATAAATATGTCTTTCAAGCCGCTGTCTCTGACGCGTATTCTTGAATTGATGCAAAGATAGTTATTTTTAGCGAAACAAAAACAAATATTGTGGTGATTTATATTGGAATAAGTAAGAGCATTTTCTTTTTAACACGTACTAGTATGTAGTGTCGTGATAAATTGTTGTAGTTTTATTTGAGTGTATGGTGCTAATGTTGTAATTTCGCACCCGGATTAATGAAATAACACACAATATGGAAAATAAATCAAAACGCATTGAGTATTTTGACCTTCTCAAGGGCATCGCAATCTTTTTGGTGGTGATGGGTCATGTCCTCACCATGTGTATTCGTGGCGTGGATGCTGCATTCCTGTTCAAGTTCATCGGGCAGGTTCACATGCCCATCTTCTTCTTTATAAGCGGGTACATGACCTACAAGGCTACCGAGCAAGGTGGTTTTGCTCGTCCCAAGCTGGGCAAACGCCTTAAGCAACTGATGATTCCGTTCTTTGTGATGAGTGCGTTGTGGGTGCTTTATTTCCCTCACAGCCACTTGGAGTCGCCATTGCACGACAATCTGCCCGAGTTGTATCAGTCTTACTGGAAAGACGGCTACTGGTTCACGCTGTGCCTTATGCAGCTGTGCCTGGTCTACTGGCCTGTGAGCATGGCGCTGTCACGACTCAAGAGCGTGTGGCTGCAGGTGCTTACCGTAGTGGCAACTTAAGCAGTGCTGATCACGCTATCGGTGCTCTATGCCGATGAGGAGGTCAATCTCGACCTTGTGGGTGTAGGCTTGCTGGCTCGTTTCTTCCCTGTGTTCATCATGGGTGTTATGGCTCACCGCTATAAAGATGCTTTCAACCGCCTGTGGCACACCGAGGGAGTGCTGCTTGCAGCAATCGTTGTGGGCTCGTTGTCGTT
>JAGHTV010000352.1 GCA_018065165.1 Candidatus Sodaliphilus fimicaballi
TTTCATGGTATTAGATTTAAGGTTTGTGAGGGCTGTCGTGAGACATCCTTCACTTTTTATTTCTTCTTCAAAGGTTTGAATCCACGGGTGCGATAACCGCAACGCACATTACCCTTTAGTATATTATTTATCTTGGCGCGATTGAGCTGCTTGCGTATGGGTGAAATGTGGTCGATAAACACCTTGCCATCGAGGTGATCACACTCGTGTTGAACGACGCGAGCGAGGAAACCCTCAATAACCTCTTCATGCTCTTCCCATTTCTCATCCTGCCACTTAAGGTTAATCTTCTCGATGCGTTTTACGCTCTCGTGAATGCCTGGAACACTTAAGCAACCTTCCTCACGATTGGTTACAGGGCCGTCCTCAAGAACAGTTACTTCAGGATTGATGAGAACCATGCGGCGATCTTTGAGCTCAGGCATATCATCGCCCAAGACATCAACATCAATATACACAAGGCGGATGCTTACACCCACTTGAGGGGCGGCAATACCAATACCGTCGCTTTCATACATTGTCTCCTTCATGTTCTCGATGAGTTTCTCGAGCTCGGGATAGTCGGGAGTAACCGGTTGTGAGATAGCACGCAACACGGGGTGTCCATATAAATAAATCGGTAATATCATAACTATATTTGTTTAAGGGTGGACAAAAATCCGCCTGGTTTATAATTTCATATTGTTTTTACTTGTCAGGTAGTCGTTAAGAATGATTGTAGCAGCAATGCTGTCAACCTTGGCCTTGTCACGGCGGTCGCTCTTCTTCATTCCGCCATCGAGCATAGCCTGATGTGCAATGGTTGAAGTAAATCGCTCATCATACATCTCGACCGGTATTTGTGGCAACTGCTTGCGAAGCGTGTTGACAAAGGGGGTAATGTCTCGCATACTCTCGCTAGGTTGTCCATTAAGCTGAGTGGGCAACCCCACGACAATAAGCTCAACCTGCTCCTTTGCAACATAGTCTTTAATGAACTGCAACACAGTGTGAGTGGGCAAAGTGCCAATGGCCCCAGCTACAATCTGTAGAGGGTCGGTCACCGCCACGCCTGTGCGTCTGCGTCCATAGTCTATGCCCAAGATGCGTGCCATTAGCCTTCTTGCATTGTGATGAGGAACTCGATATTGTTGCGGGTACGCTCCATGCGTTCCTTGATGAACTCCATAGCCTCGACCGAAGTGCGATCACTAAGGAAACGACGGATAATCCACATACGATTAAGGGTCTCGTTATCAAGAAGCAAGTCGTCGCGACGAGTGCTTGATGCCATAACATCGACAGCGGGGAACACACGCTTGTTGCTGAGCTTGCGATCGAGCTGAAGTTCCATATTGCCAGTACCCTTGAATTCCTCAAAGATAACCTCGTCCATCTTAGAACCTGTATCGATAAGAGCAGTAGCAATGATTGTAAGGCTACCACCATTCTCTATGTTACGAGCAGCACCAAAGAATCGCTTGGGACGCTGCAATGCGTTAGCGTCGACACCACCCGAGAGAATCTTGCCCGATGCAGGAGCAATAGTGTTGTAGGCACGGGCCAAGCGAGTAATAGAGTCAAGCAAGATGACTACATCGTGACCACACTCAACAAGGCGTTTTGCCTTACTCAACACGAGGTCAGCAATCTTGACATGACGGTCGGCTGGCTCATCAAATGTAGAGGCAATAACCTCGGCATTTACGCTGCGAGCCATATCGGTAACCTCCTCAGGACGCTCGTCGATAAGGAGAATTATCATGTATGTGTCAGGGTGATTTTCAGAAATCGCGTTTGCAATATCCTTGAGAAGCAATGTCTTACCAGTCTTAGGCTGTGCTACAATGAGACCGCGTTGTCCCTTACCAATGGGAGCAAACATATCTACAACACGCTGCGAGATGGTGGGATTACTCTGTGACACCAAATTAAATTTCTCCTCGGGGAAAAGAGGAACAAGATGCTCAAAAGGCACACGGTCGCGTACAAACTCAGGAGTACGGCCCTTGATCATACGCACCTCGCACAAGGGGAAATACTTCTCGCCCTCACGAGGTGGACGAATGGTACACTCAATAACATCGCCTGTCTTGAGACCGTAATTCTTAATCTGAGCCTGAGGAACATAAATATCGTCGGGCGAATTAAGATAGTTATAGTCGCTTGAGCGCAAGAATCCATAACCATCGGGCATAATCTCAAGTACACCAGTGCCCTCAAGTATACCTTCAAAGCTGTAAGGATTGCCAGCAAACGGATTATCGTTGATAGGCTCTTTAGCAACCTGCTGGTTAACGATGTTGTTATTCTTCTTATTCTTCTTTAATTTCTTATTATTGCCTTGCTGTTGTGCCTGCTCCTTGTCACCCTTGGGTTCCTGGATGATAATGGGAGCCTTTGCTGCTTCCTCGGCAGCACGACGGCGCTGTTCCTCGGCACGGCGAGCAGCCTCCTCACGCTCTTCTTGAGTGCGAGGCTTAAAGGTTTGAACTCTGCCTGTATTGAAGAATGAGCCCAGGTCCATTGCAGGACGTGGTGCTGACTGAACTTCAACATTAGTTGCTTCAGCATTGTCGGTTGCTACTTGCTCTTGAGGAGTTGCCTCAGCAGCTGGTTCTTGAGCGGGGCCTTCGGTTAAAGGTTCTTGTGCAGGAGCCTCAACAACGGGTTCGGCAGCTACAGTTTGACCCTTGCGGGGGCGACCACGACGAGGCTTGTCGGCAGTCTTTGCTTGAGGTTCAACTGCAGTTGCCTCAACTGGAGCATTTGCTTTTTCTTCTTCAACAATTTCCTCTACAGGAACGGGCTTTGCAATGCGAGCACGCTTTTTTGTTGTGCTTTTGGCTTTGCTTGCAGCGTCCTGGTCGGTTGCTTCTTTAGGAGCAGCTTCGGGAGAGGGTTCCTCAACCTTCTTTGCTTTTGCTTTTTCCTTCTTAACAGGTTTAGCGGTTTCTTCCTTCTTTTGACGAGTACGCTTGGCAGCAGGAGCCTTAGGCTCATTGACACCGGCTATAGCCTGCTGGTCAAGTATGTGAAATACCAACTCGTCGTGTGGAGTAGAATCAACTTTTTTTAGTCCCATTGATTTAGCAAGGTCCTTCAACTGGTCCTCACTCATGGACTTTAATTCATTAATATTGTACATATATTTGTTTTAGAATAAACTAATTAAAATACACTATTGTGATATAAATATAGTTCACACATAGTGCGAGTAGAAAACATAATCTAGGATTGGCGTGTGCTTAAGATTCAGCATTCTGAATCAATAATCCAATAAAAATATAATGATTTTTATTCACACACACCTTTTAAAATAAGTAACAACATAAGATGTGTGTATCGAGATTTAATTTTAGTGCAAAGATAACACAAGTTAGTAAACCTGCAAAATTATTCACGCACTTTTACGCCAAATTTACCATTTTTAGTACACATATATCTAGCATAACGATGGTGCTCTTTCTAAATCAAGATAATTTTAGTAATTTTGTAGTGTTATTTATGGAAATAGACATCAACAAAATAAATCAACACATCGATTTGCCCGTGTTTCACCTTGTGGGTAAGGTAGCCGACGAGATGAAACGCGAATGCTATGTAGTTGGCGGATATGTGCGTGACATATTTCTTGAGCGTACGAGCAACGACATGGACTTTGTGACTGTGGGCAGTGGCATTGAGGTGGCTAAGGCAGTTGCACACTCATTTGGCAAGAAACACGCGACACTGGCAGTATTCAAGACTTATGGTACCGCCCAAGTGAAGACGCGCGATGGTCTTGAGCTGGAGTTTGTAGGTGCTCGTCGCGAGTCGTACCGCCACGACTCACGCAACCCCATCGTTGAAGACGGAACCTTGCACGACGACCAGTTGCGCCGCGACTTCACAATCAACGCAATGGCAATTTCGCTCAACGAGGCAACATATGGCAAACTGCTTGACCCGTTTGATGGCATAGGCGACATGGAGCGTCGCATCATACGCACTCCACTCGACCCCGACATCACATTCAGCGACGACCCACTGCGCATGATGCGTGCAGTGAGATTTGCCACACAGTTGCAATTTGATATCTATCCTGATACACTAAAGGCGATATGCCGCAATGCCGAACGCATAAAGATCATTACTCGCGAACGCATCGCCGAGGAGTTGATGAAAATAGTGCGATCGCCCTACCCCTCTAGAGGTTTCTACCTGCTTGACAAGTGCGGCTTGCTTAAACTCATTTTCCCCGAACTGGCAGCCCTCAAGGGCGTAGACAATAGCCATGGTCGAGGTCACAAGGATAACTTCTTGCACACGATGCAAGTACTTGACAATGTTGCCCAGAACTCAACCAACGAGTGGCTGCGATGGGCAGCGGTAATGCACGACATAGGCAAGCCTGCAACCAAACGCTGGGACGACCAGCTTGGCTGGACATTCCACAACCACAACTTCATAGGCGAGAAGATGGTGCCCAAGGTGTTTGGCCGCATGCGTCTGCCCCTGAACGAACACATGAAATATGTGAAGAAACTTGTGGGTCTACACATGCGCCCCATTGCACTAGTTGAGGATGGCGTGACTGACTCGGCCGTGCGTCGTCTGTTGTTTGACGCAGGTGATGACATAGGTGACTTGATGACACTGTGCAAGGCCGACATCACCAGCAAGAACCAAGAGAAGGTGAAAAGATTCCGCGACAACTTTGACTTGGTAAAGAGCAAGCTCATCGACATTGAAGAGAAAGACCGTGTACGCAACTTCCAGCCCCCGGTTGATGGTGCTGAAGTGATGACTACATTTGGCCTAACCCCTTCACGCGAGGTGGGCCTTATTAAGGACTCTATAAAAGATGCCATACTTGACGGCATTATCGAGAACAAATACAGCAGTGCTTACCCATATATGATGCAACGCGCTGCCGAACTCAACATTGAGCCAGTCAACAATGGACAACTGTGCTATGCCACTGCATCAAGCCCCATAGGCAACATCACCATTGCATGTAGCACACAAGGCATTATCCTTATCACTACCAACAACGCAACCGACATGTTGTCAAAACTTGGCAAGGAACTCAAGTTGACAGTAGTAGAACAAGACAATACCCTTATTGCTCGCTGCCGCGAACAGCTTGACCAATACTTTGCAGGAGAACGCAAGGAGTTTGACCTGCCCTATCACATTACAGGCAGCGAATTTGCCCAGGGCGTAATGCATGCAATGGCAGCCATACCCTATGGTTCAACAGCAACATATGCCCAGATTGCCAAGGCAACAGGAAACGATAAGGCTTACCGTGCAGTAGCTCAAGCATGCCACATCAATCCCATGATGATAGTATTTCCCTGCCACCGTGTCGTGGCAAGCGACGGCTCGCTAGGAGGATTTAGAGGAGGCATCGACATTAAGCAGCAATTACTCGACATCGAGAAGAAGTAATCGCCCTACATTTTGTCATAAAATAAAATACGCCTGGAGTTAAACTTCAGGCGTATTCATTTTTCAATATTTAAGTTAGCTTATTTTTTCTCCTTAAATGTAACAACGCGATTGAAAACATAATTGGCTAGTGTGTAGAACACCATTGCTATTACCATTACAATGTTTTGACCGGTATTCTTCATAGGCAACCACGAGATTTCTTCCATATTTTTCCATCCTAGGCCTTCGAGCAGGAACCAGCTTACACACAACTGTAGAGTAAGACACAGCAAGAATCCTGCACCGAACAATATAGCCTCACGCTTGACGCTGTTCTTGGTCTTGAACACCCAGTTGCGATTCCATATGAAACTGTTGATGACACCCAAGACATAACCTATCACATTGGCGATGCCATATGGCCATCCTGCCAGTGTATTGAGCAAATAGAATGCAACAAGTGTTATAAGGGTGTTTGACACGCCTATTACACCATACTTAAGCAATTGTATCGTTGTCTTTCTTGCTTCAGCTTTATCAATCTTCATACTCTACTAATTTAGAATTAGAATCATCTTTATCGTCGTCATCGTCCGAGAAGCTATAGTGAATTGCCGGGAACGACCAGTTATACTTGACTGCCAAGAAACGGAGCACTATCACAAAGGTTGCACAGCACAGTTGTGGAACAATCTCGGAGCAGCCGAGCAGACCTACAGCCCAATACACAATGCCGCCCATAATACAAGCGGTAGCATATACCTCCTTGCGGAATACCAATGGCACCTCGTTAATGAATATGTCGCGCAATACGCCACCCATAGCACCTGTAATGGTACCCATCATTATAGCCATCCACATGGGGTGACCCGTCATGAGAGCCTTGTAAATGCCCACATCGACAAACAGTCCCAAACCGATGGCATCAAAGATGTAGAAAGTGCCCTCGATGCGTACTAGCCACTTGCTGAAGATGATAACGAGAACTAGACCTACTACAGTAGCTATCACATAATTGACATCGTCCATCCAGAAAGCATCAACGCCCAGCAAGACATCGCGTACAGTACCACCACCAAAAGCAGTGATGAAACCTATGACATATGCACCAAACCAGTCAAACTTCTTGAAGGCAGCAAGACGCACACCACTGATAGCATAAAATGCAGTTGCTATCAGCTCAAGTGAATATTCAAATGTGTCGAAATCAAATCCTAACATAATAGCATTCCATTAACCCAATGGTAACATTTCTTCGGGGGCAAGAGTGATGCACTCCATACCGTCTTCCCTTACTACATAAGTATTCTCAACCCCTACGGCTCCTGTACCCGGTATCACAAACTTGGGCTCTAGAGCAATGACATGTCCCACCTCGAGCACATCACGGCTGCGAGGTGCAATGACGGGTGCTTCGTCAATC
>JAGHTV010000173.1 GCA_018065165.1 Candidatus Sodaliphilus fimicaballi
TCGTTCCAGACCACCGAGAACAAGACCGAAGGCAGCAAGGCCGAGTCACTGATGATTGCCGGCCTGTTCCTGTACTGTGGACAACAGTATGTTGAACTTATTGAGGCAATTGAAAAAGAAGGTTTTTCAATCACAGATACGCATATTGACGAGTTAAGCAGCCACAAGGCATCGGCCCAGAAAGAATTGGTTAACATGGCCGATGCCATCAAGGCTCATGGCTGGGACGGCGAGTGGTACCTGCGTGCCTACGACTTCTATGGCAACAAGGTGGGCTCACACGAGAATGAGGAAGGCAAAATCTTCATCGAGAGCCAGGGCTGGTGCTCAATGGCACAAGTGGGCAAGGAAGAAGGCATGCCCGAGCGTGCACTCGACTCTGTAAAGCAACTGCTCGACAGCAAGCACGGCATGGTGCTCAACTATCCCGCTTACACTCGCTACCACATCGAGCTGGGCGAACAGTCGTCTTACCCCATGGGTTACAAGGAGAACGGTGGCATCTTCTGCCACAACAATCCCTTGGTAATCATAGGCGAGACACTGTGTGGCCGCGGCAACGACGCATGGGAGCACTACACCAAGATTAATCCCGCGTGGATCGAGGACCAACAACTGCACCGCACCGAGCCCTACGTATATGCTCAGTGCCTGGCAGGCAAGGAGAGCGCTAAGCCCGGCGAGGCCAAGAACTCATGGCTCACCGGTACCGCAGCGTGGAACTGGCTCGCCATCACACAGCACATACTGGGCATTCAGCCTACCTACGACGGACTGGTCATCAATCCCTGCATACCCGCATCGATGAAGGAGTTTACAGTGACTCGCAAGTTCCGCGAGGCCGAGTACACAATCACCGTGCTCAACCCCAACGGCAAGCAGATGGCCGAGCAACCCACTGTGGTAGCCTACAAGCCCGGCAAGCACGAGGTGACAGTAACATTATAATGACAACCGCAAATTAAAGAGTATAAATTTACTAGAGAAATGAAAACGCTAAAATCATTAATTGCAACTTTCTGTCTGGCGATGTCGTTCATCACCACCACAGCATGTGACTCTAACAACACATTGCTGCCCGATGCAGGAACGACTACACCCAGTACTGGTAACACTGGCAACAAGAACGAAGCCATTGAGTTTGCCAAGAGCATGGGTGTAGGCTGGAACCTGGGCAATAATCTCGATGCTCATATCGACGGTATAAGCATTGAGACAGGCTGGGGCAACCCTAAGGCCACACAGAAGGTATTTGACGCAGTGAAGAAGGCCGGTTTCTCAACCGTGCGCATTCCTGTAACCTGGATAGGCCACATCGACAAGGCCCCCAGTTATCGCATCGACAAGGCTTGGCTCGACCGTGTAGCCGAGGTAGCCGGTTATGCTAAGAAAGCGGGTCTCAAGTGCATCATCAACATCCACCACGACGGATTTGGTGCCGAGACCGACCCTGCTAAGCAAGGTTACTTCTGGCTTGACCTCGCAGCTGCTGCTAAGGACGAGAAGAAGAACCACGAGATTCAACAAAAGCTCGCCATGGTGTGGATGCAAATCGCTAACCGTTTCCAGAACGAGGGCGAATGGCTCATCTTCGAGACCATGAACGAGATTCAAGACGGCAAGTGGGGCAGCGGCGCCAACCTGACCGACGGTGGCCAGCAGTACCGCGTGCTCAACGAGTGGAACCAACTGTGCGTCGACATCATTCGCTCGACAGGCGGCCAGAACAAGACACGCTACATAGGCGTGCCCGGCTATGTGTGCCAGCCCGGTCTCACCTGCGACTATCTCGCAATCCCCGAGGACGAGACACCTAACCGCATCCTGGTTGCAGTACACATGTATGACCCCTGGGACTACGCAGGCTCGGGCAAGTACAGCGAGTGGGGCCACGCCGGCAAGGACGTAGTTCCCGACAAGGCCGACGAAATCGTGTATGTAAACACCCTGAACCGCCTGTACAACAAGTTTGTGCGCAAGGGTATTCCCGTGTATCTGGGCGAGTATGCTGTGTTCACCGCAACAACACCCGTGCCGAGAACTTCCGCAAGTACTACATCGAGTACACCGTTAAGGCCATGAGGGACCGTTGCATACCCATGATATGGTGGGACAACGGCAACAAGAAGACAGGCGACGACGCCTTTGGTCTGATGGAGCACGACGACGGCAAGATTATCGCTAACGGTGCCGAGATTATCAAGATAATGGTTGACACCTGGAACAACAGCGATCCCAACTACACATTGCAGAGCATCTACAACCGTGCTCCCGCGCAATAAGAAGCAAACCAAACAACATAATTAATTAACTATTCACAGTATGAAAAAAACTAACATGAAACGTGTAGCCTGTGTAGGCGCGTTGATGCTGGCGGCGGCAGGAATGTCGTATACTGCTCAGGCAGCCCCAGCTCCCGCAGCTGCTTCACAGGTTGAGAGCAAGGCGACTGGTACAGTCGTTGATGCTGACGGAGGCGTGATTGGTGCTACTGTTGCCGTAAAGGGTACACAGACAGGTACTGTCACTGACTTTGATGGTAACTTCTCAGTTAACGCTAAGAAGGGTGATATCCTCGTAATTTCTTACGTAGGTTATGCAACACAAGAGGTTAAGTACGAAGGTACTCCCCTCTCTATTACACTTAAGGAAGATAACACAATGCTCTCTGAGGTTGTTGTTACAGCCCTTGGTGTAAAGCGCGATCGTAAAGCCCTTGGTTATGGCCTCGCCGAGGTTAAGGGTGAAGATTTGCAAAAAGCTAAGGAAACCAACGTTATCAACTCACTGGCTGGTAAGGTAGCCGGTCTCGTTGTAAGCAACACTGCTGGTGGTGCTTCAGGTTCTACTCGCGTATTGCTGCGTGGTAACACCGAGATGACTGGTAACAACCAACCCCTCTATGTAGTTGACGGTGTGCCCCTGGACAACACCAACTTTGGTAGCGCAGGCACCGAGGGTGGTTATGACCTGGGTGATGGTATCTCAGCTATCAACCCCGATGACATCGAGAACATGACAGTGCTCAAGGGCCCCGCCGCTTCAGCTCTCTACGGTTCACGTGCATCACACGGTGTAATCCTCATCACTACTAAGAAGGCCGACAAGGACAAGTTCAGCGTAGAGTACAATGGTTCACTCACATTCGACTCACAACTTGCTAAGTGGGACAACATTCAGCAAATCTACGGTCAGGGTAACGGTGGTAAGTATTCTCACAGCGCTACTTCACAGACCAACATGAGCTGGGGTCCCAAGGGAGACATGAACACCATGCTTTACTTCGACAAGGTTGAGCGTCCCTTCATGATTTATCCCAACAACACTACAGGTTTCTTCCGCACTGGTCTCACTGCACAGAACACCGCTATCGTTAGCGCTAACAGTGGTAAGACAGGCATGCGCTTCTCTTTCACCGACATGCGCAACAAGGACATCCTGCCCAACACTCACATGAGCCGTGACAACTTCAACCTGCGCGTGAACACTTCACTTGGCAACGTTGACTTTGACTTCACTGGCAACTACACTCGTGAGGATGTTAAGAACCGTCCCGCTCTTGGTGACTCACAGAGCAACATCGGTAAGAACCTCATGACACTGGCTAACTCTTACAACCAAGAGTGGTTGAAGAACTACCAAACCAGCGCTGGCGAATATCAGCCCTGGAACGGTAACGACCAGTACAACAAGAACCCCTACTGGGATCTCTACAAGAACAGCAACAAGAGTAAGAAGGACATCTTCCGCTTGACAGGTAAGGCTATCTGGAACGTAAGCAAGCACTTCAAGTTGCAAGGTACTCTGGGTACTGACATGAACGACATGACCTTTGAGGACTACATCGCTCGCACTACTCCCGGTAAGGCTGCAGGTCAGTTGCAAAACTCTATCTTCAAGAACCGCACTTACAATGCCGAGATTTTGGGTCTCTACAACAACTATTGGGGTGACTTCGACTTCAACGGCACAATTGGTGGCAACATCTTCCGCGTTGACAACAAGACTACCATCATCACTGGTACAGGTCAACAACTCGACGACATCATCGCTATCATGAACTACACTGAGCAAAACGTTCAGGAGAACTCATACAAGAAGCAAATCAACTCTATCTTCGGTAGCGCAAGTGTTGGTTACAAGCACATCTACTACCTCGAGGGTACAGTACGTGGCGATAAGTCATCAACTCTGCCCCGCGGCAACAACACTTATATCTATCCTTCAATCTCAGCTAGCTGGGTATTCTCAGAGTACCTGAGCAAGAAGGACGTGCTCACTTACGGTAAGTTGCGTGCATCTTGGGCTCGCGTAGGTTCAGATACTGATCCCTATCAGCTCGCTCTGGCTTACTCAACTGGTAAGTACTCTTACGGTGGCGGTTTCGTTATCGGTATGATCAACAACAACACCATGCCTAACGCTGAACTCAAGCCCACAATGACAAGCTCTTACGAACTCGGTCTCGAGACTAAGTTCTTCAACAACCGTGTAGGTCTCGACCTCACTTACTACAACCAAACATCAACTGACCAGATCATCAGCCTCGCTTCTTCTACTTCATCAGGTTACCAGTATCGTCTGGTTAACGCTGGTAAGATCCAGAACAAGGGTGTCGAGCTCTCAATCAACGGCCGCGCACTGCAAGTGGGTGACTTCGCATGGGACCTCGGTCTTAACTTCTCAAAGAACTACAACAAGGTTCTTGAGCTCGTTGACGGCATGGACTACTTCGAAATCGAACGTGCTTCATGGTGTAACGTAAGTGTAGGTGCTGAGGTAGGCAAGAACTTCGGTTCAATCGTTGGTCCCGACTTCAAGCGCACTAAGGATGGTCAATACATCATCAACCCCACAACCGGTCTTCCCGAGGTTGACGGTACACTCCGCACTCTGGGTAACGCTTCATGGGACTGGACAGGTGGTTTCTACACTACATTCTCTTATAAGAACTTCCGTCTGAGCGCTGCATTCGACGTTAAGGTAGGTGCTGACCTGTACTCAATGTCAATGCGTTCAGCTTACGACACTGGTAAGGCAATGGAAACTCTCGCAGGTCGCGACGAGTGGTACAACAGCGAAGAGGCTCGCCTCGCAGCTGGTATGAGCAGTGAGGAATGGATGGCTGCTGGCAATACTAAGGGCTTCATCGTTCCTGGTGTTATCGTTAATGCCGACGGTACAACTAAACCCAACGACATCGCTATCAACCCCGAGAACTTCTGGCGTAGCGCTGCTAAGAACGCTCCTGGCCTGTTCATCTATGACAACTCATATGTGAAGTGCCGCGAGATCACTCTGGGTTACACATTCGCACAAAAGACTTTGGGTAACTTCGTTAAGGGTCTCACCCTGTCATTTGTAGCTCGTAACCCCTTCATCGTGTGGAAGAACATCCCCAACATCGACCCCGACTCTGGTTACAACACATCAGGTATGGGTCTTGAGTATGGTTCACTGCCCTCACGCCGCAGCTATGGTTTCAATGTTAACCTCAAATTCTAAGAAAGGACTTTATTATGAAGAAATTATTATATAAGGTTGCAGGCCTCATGCTGATTGCCCTTCCCGTCGTAGCCATGACATCATGCAGTGACGACTACATGGAAGAAATCAACACCGACACAACCAAAACGCCTGAGATCAACCCCAATGCACAGCTCACTACAGCTCTGCTTCAAACTTACGGTGACTTCGGAATGATGGATGCTTACCGTTGCTACGTAACTGGTTTCACACAGTACTTTGCTGGTGGTTGGAACGTATCTAACTACGCTGGTGCAGTTCACTACGACAACGACATGACTCGCACCATCTGGGAAGAGCTCTATAATGTAGGTATCAAGAATGCGGTTGACGCAATCGAGAAGACCAAGGAGACTAGTCCCAACCTGAACGCTATCCTGCGCATCCACCGCGTTTACCTGATGGCGGTCCTCACCGATACTTATGGCGACGTTCCCTACTTCGACGCTGGTAAAGCTCTCTACGGCGGTAGCGCTACTCCCGTATATGACAAGCAAGAAGACATCTACAACGACTTCTTCAAGGAGCTCGATGAATGTATCAATGTCCTCATGAACGACAAAAACACCGATGCTGTAACCGGCGACGTTACCGCTTATGGTGGCGATGTTAAGGCTTGGGCTAAGTATGCCAACTCTCTGCGCATGCGCTATGCAATGCGTATCAGCGATGTTGCTCCCGAGAAGGCTAAGGCTGAGTTTGAGAAGGCTGTTGCCGCTTCTTGTGGCTTCATCAGCAACAACGGCGAGAACGCAACCATCACTTACATCGACGGTCCCTTCACCCTCTATGATGGTGCACGCGACCTCGACTTCCGTGTAAATGCTCTCGGTGAGATGCTCTACGGTCAGGACTCTGACTCTCCCACATTCGTGAGCGCTACACTCTTCAACAAGCTCAACGACACCAACGATCCCCGTCTGTATCGCATCTGCCGTCACTACCTCAACCCCAAGCGTAGCGCTGTTAAGGCCGACGACGCATGGAACGTTGACGTGACCGAAGAGGTTGTTGCTTACGAGAACAGTGACAAGGGCGACGGTCCCCACCCCTGTGACATCGGCGCTGCTTGGTGGCACAACTGGGTTAACGCACCCGCTAACGAGGACATCCCCACTCTGGCTCGTCTCGTGAACATGTATCCCGAGGTTGGTTTCGACCAGTCTAACTACAATGCTCGCATGATGCGCCCCTTCCTCTCAATCCAGCTCGAGAAGGCTGAGTGCCCCGGTATCCTCATGACAAGTGCCGAGGTTAAGTTCCTCCTCGCCGAGGCTATCCTTAAGGGTTGGAATGTAGGCGACGGTTCTGAGGCTGAATTCTACTTCAAGTCTGGTATCCGCGAGGCTATGGAAATGCTCAACCAGTACTACAAGATTAAGGCTATCACCGAGGAAGAAATCCAGGCTTATCTCGACGCTAACACCATCAAGAACATTGATAAGGAGGCAGCTAAAGAGGCAATCAACTACCAGGCATGGATTCTCCACCTTATGAACCCCGCCGAGGCTTGGGCTAACCTGCGTCGCAGTGGCTATCCCACTCTTGAGAACCGTTACAACTATCCTCGCTGGACAAGCGACTTCACTTACGACGATGACGACCTCACAACTCCCGTTCGTCTGAAGTACCCCAACCTCGAGGCTAAGTACAACAAGGCTAACTACGAGAAGGCTCTCCAAAACCTTGGTGGAACCGACAACTGGCACCACCGCGTATGGTGGGATACCGAGGCTGACCATGTAACTCCCCTTAATCCGTAATCCTACCTGTATAATTCTAAAATCAAGAAAAAATGAAAAAGTTATATATGATGCTGACCGCTCTTGTGGCAGCAGTAGCATTCAATAGCTGTTCGGTGGACAACGATCCATTTATCACAGCAGGTGAGGATGACTATCCCCGCATCCTTAACACCGAACTTGAGGAAACTTCAGGCGGTAAGCCCTCAAAGCTTCCTACTATCGACCGCACTCAGAATTTCACATTCGAGGCTATCGTTACTCCCACCCAGTTCACAACAGTTACTTGGTTCATCGATGGTGAGAAGGTAACTGAAGGTAACAAGATTGACATGCCCATGCTGGCTGGTGACTACGATGTACAAATCGTTGCAACAACTACTAAGGGTCTCTCAACTTACCGCAACTGCACACTCAAGGTCGTTCCTCTCGAGGGTGACCCCGCTCTTGCAGCAGGTGCTAAGAACCACTGGTGCCAGATAGGCACTACTAAGGTTATGGCTGGTACTAACCTTAATGGTATCACTCAGGTATTCATCAACAACATTGAGTGTGTTGATGTAGTAGCAAGTGAAGACGGCACAAGCCTCTCATTTGATGTAACTCTCGCAGGCCTTTGCAAGCCCGGCGAATATCAGATGTCAGTTGTTAAAGACGGCGTAAGATATGGTATGGGTAAGGTTACCGTAAGCGAGGATCCCTTCAAGGAAGACACAGCCGAGAAGGTACTGTGGGAAGGCGACTGGCAGGTAACTTGGGACACTCCCTTCAAGGATCTTCAGGAGCAGGCTAAGGCTTGGTTTGCCGACGGTACTTGGAAGGAAGGTACAACCATCCGCGTTTATGTAAGCGGTGAAGGCCAGGGTACTGTTGCCACTGCATGGTGGAACAACCCCTTCACTGGTATTGACGGTGAGGCCAACCGTGGCGACCGTCCTATCACTAGTGATACAAAATATCTTGAGTTTACATTCACCGACAAGTCTGAAGCTATGTTCAACAACCAGGATGGTATGTTCATCGTGGGTAACGGCTACAACATCTCTAAGATTACTATGATGGTATCAGAGACAGTGGTTTGGGAAGGCAACTGGGTTGTAACTTGGGACACTCCCTTCAAAGAGCTCCAGAATCAGGCTAAGGATTTCTTTGCTAATGGTACTTGGAAAGAGGGCACTACACTGCTCGTGACAGCTCTTGGTAGCGAGGGCGGTCAGGGTACAGTTGCCACAGCATGGTGGAACAACCCCTTCACTGGTATTGATGGCGAAGCTAACCGTGGCGACATACCCTTCACCGAGGATAAAGTTTACGAGTTCATCTTCACCGACAAGTCAGCCGACCATATCTGCAATCAGGATGGTATGTTCCTCGTTGGTAACGGTTACACCATTACTAAGATTGCTTATAAGTAATTAAATCTCACTATAAAGGTTCTGGAAACCACTACAACGGTGGTTTCTGGGACCTTTTTTAACTTTCAAACTATTATTGCTGGGGAAAAAAGAAAATATTTTTTTATGATTTAATTGCTTCGCATAGAAAAATGGCTTGCTCCGCAAGCAAAATAGAATTACCTACAGGTAAAGTAATATTATTTTGTGGACAGAGTCCACCATTTTTTTGGCGCGAGCCATAAACTTAAAGGAAATCATTTTCTTTTTTCTTACGAACCAAGCAATATATTAAAACTGACTAAAGTGGCTAAATTAAGCGAAAAAATAGGATATGCCCTTGGCGATGCCGCTGCCGGCGGTATCACCTGGAAGGTGATGTCTATTGTATTTCCTTTCTTCTTCACTAACGTGTTTGGGCTCTCGCTTGCCGATACTGCAGCGCTGATGCTCATTGCACGTATGTTTGACGTGGTCACCGACCCCATCATGGGCTCTCTGGCCGACCGCACACAGTCGCGCTGGGGTACTTATCGTCCCTGGCTCATCATCGGTGCAATTCCCTTCGGTCTCATCTTTGCGATGCTGCTCTACACTCCCGAGCTGGGTCCCGTGGGCAAGCGCGTGTGGGCTTATACCCTGTATCTGCTCATGATGGCAGTTTACACCGCAGTTAACGTGCCTTACGGCTCGCTGCTGGGTGTGATGACCGAGGACGACAACGAGAAGAATCAGTTCTCATCGTTCCGCATGGTGGGTGCCTATGCTATGGGCTTCGTCACTCTGCTCTCGTTCCCCTATATCCAGAAGGCTATAGGTGGCACCGAGCAGCACCAGTATGCCGTTATAGGCGCCGTGTTTGGTGGTCTTGCAGCAGTGATGACTCTGGCTTGTGGTCTCTTGACTCGTGAGCGCGTGAAGATGGTACGTGCCGAGAAGTTCTCGTTTAAGCAGTTTGGCGACTTGTTCAAGAACAAGCCCTGGCTCATCCTCACTTCAATCGGTATTTGCACCAACTTCTTCAACGGATTCCGCTATGCCGTGGCAGCCTACATCTTCCAGTACTGTATGGAGGGTGACATCACCGTGAGCGGCCTTATCATCAACTACACCGTGTTTATGGCCTTTGGCGAGGTTACCTGCATGGTATTTGGTGGTCTGTCGCCCAAGTTCACCGAGTGGATGGGCTCAAAGCGCAAGGCATTCATGGTTTCGGCCATCATCTGCCTCGTGCTGTCGGTAGCATTCTTCTTCATCCCCATGGACAAGTCATCAATATGGCTGATGGTGGCACTCGTAGTGCTCACATCGGTGGGTGTAGGTCTCTACTCTCCGCTGTTGTGGTCGATGTATGCCGACGTTGCCGACTATGCTACCGAGACCTTCGGTACATCGTCAACTGGCCTCATCTTCTCATCAGGTACTATGGCACAGAAGTTTGGTGGAGCTGTATCGGGTTCGCTCATCGCACTGCTGCTGGGTCTTGCCGGTGCTACAATGGTTGCCGACGCTATGGGCAACGAGAGCATCGACCCTGCCTCAGTAACTGAGAGCGTAAAGACTATGATTTGGGCTATCTTCTCACTGTTCCCCGCAGTGATTGCCCTCGTCATGTGTGGACTTGTTTACATCTTCCCCATCAAGAAATAATGGGGATTTGAAATTGTTATCGCAGGGGTGCAAAGGATTGCCACGATTGTGTTATCTTTGTACCCTTGTGTTTTTTAACTTTACCAATTACGATGAAACACTGGATAAAGAAAGGCATTATGATTGCAAGTATGGGCATGGCACTGGTTTCATGCAACAGCAACAATAACATTGAGAAGCAAGTCGACGAACTCTACAACAGCATGAGTCAGGAGGAGCGTGTGGCACAGCTGCGCAGCATCTACGTGGGCCTGCTGTTTACCGATGGCAAGCTCGACGACGCCAAGTGTCGCAAGGAGATAGGCAACGGCATAGGTCAGTTCTCACAATTTGCAATGGACCTGGGCAAGACCCCCGAGGAGCAACGCGACATCGTGGCTCAAGTGCAGGAGTGGCTCATCAAGAACACTCCCCACGGCATTCCCGCCCTGTTCCACGAGGAGGCCCTCACCGGCGTCAACTCAATGGATGCTACAGTTTATCCGCAACAGATAGGCCTCGCCTGCTCGTTCAACACCGAGCTGGCTCAGGTCAAGACCGAGCAAACTGGTACAGCCCTGCGCAAGATGGGTGGCCTGCTGGCCCTCTCTCCCATGGTCGACGTGGTGCGCAACCCGTCGTTTAACCGCCTCGAGGAGTCATACGGCGAGGACGGCTACCTCACCACAGCAATGGGTGTGGCATTTGTCAAGGGTCTGCAGCACGACGGCAACCTGCGCGAGGGTATTGGCGCCTGCACCAAGCACTTCCTGGGCTACGGCGGTAGTGGTGCCAGCGACAATAAGAAGGAGGTTATGGAGGAGATTCTCATGCCTCACGAGGCAATCATACGCCTTGCTAATAGCCAGGCTCTCATGACCGGCTACCACGAGATTGACGGCACAAAGTGCGTTGCCAACAAGTGGCTGCAACAAGACATCCTGCGCAACTATGTGGGCTACGACGGCCTCACCGTGAGCGACTATGGCTCAATAGACCAGGTGGGTGGCGATAGCCTCACCGTTCTGGACCGTGCAGTAGCTGCTTTCAACGCCGGCAACGAGGTTGACCTGCCCCACGGCACCAACTACATCAACCTGCCCAAGGCTCTGAAGAAAGGCCTCGTGAGCGAGGAGGCATTTGAGAAGGCCGTTAAGCACGTGCTCACACTCAAGGCTCGCCTGGGCATGCTCGACAAGAATCCCAAACTCTATGCCGAGGGCGACCTCAATTTTGACTCTAAGGAAGAACGTGAGACATCTTACACACTGGCTACACAGAGCGTAGTGATGCTCAAGAACGATACACTGCCCAGCGGCGAGGCAGTATTGCCCCTGCAGGCAGCAAAGACCGGCAGCAAGATTTTCCTCACTGGCCCCAACGCCAACAGCATGTGGGCTATGGCCGGCGACTACACCTTCCAGGCGATGCACTACTTCTGGCACCGCAAGGAGGAGAGCAGCGAGCATCCCAAGTACATCTTCCTCAAGGATGGTATGGAGAACCGTTTGCCCCAGGGCATGACTCTCACCTACTCTCGCGGCGTTGACTGGACCGAGGTTCCCGAGACCGTGATGGAAGTGGGTGGTGACCCCCGCGTAGCTGCTCAAAAGAAGATTGACGAGCGTATGGTTGATAGTCACGAGCCCGCTAACTGGGACGAGGCCCTCGCAATGGCCGCTCAGAGCGACATCATCGTGGCTGCCATGGGCGAGAACGTGATATTGAGCGGCGAGAACCGTGACCGCACTCACAAGCGTCTGCCCGGCCGTCAGGAAGAGTACATCAACGCCCTCATCGCAACTGGCAAGCCCGTTGTGCTGGTAGTGTTTGGCGGTCGTGCTCAAGTGCTCACCAACATTGCCGACAAGTGTGCTGCCATCATCCAGGCATGGTATCCTGGCGAGGAAGGCGGTAACGCTGTTGCCGACTTGCTCTATGGCAATGTGAACCCCTCGGGCAAACTCAGCGTGAGCTATCCTGCAGTCGAGCTCAACGAGCCCATTTGCTACAATTATGGTCTCGACGGCGACAACCGCATCGCATGGCCTTTTGGCTACGGCTTGAG
>JAGHTV010000548.1 GCA_018065165.1 Candidatus Sodaliphilus fimicaballi
CTATTGTAGATCCCTTTAAGGTGGGTGTTGGGCTTGTTGCATTTTCAAACATTAGATTAAAGCAACACAGTAAAGAGATGGGTGATAACTTCTTGCAATCAATTAAACGATTTGAAGAGGTTACCGAGGTGTATAATACTACAGGCGAGTATGATTATATAATAAAGATATATGCTCGCGATATTCATCACTTCCAGGATTTTGTGCTTAATCACCTGGGCCAGATAGAATCTATTGGTCACATGAGTAGTGTTGTTGTTATAGGTCGTGAGAAACACTCGCTTGCAATACCGGTATGGTGATTGTGACAAAATGACTGACATAACACTATAAATTGTGGTGGCATGGTAAATGTATATTAAGCATTGATTTTATAGATTAACTAGAATATCAACATTAAAACAATACAATTATGACAATTAAACCTTTAAGTGATCGAGTACTCATTGAGCCCGCTAAGGCTGAGGAAGTTGTGGGTGGTATCATCATCCCCGATAGTGCAAAAGAAAAACCATTGAAAGGTCTTGTACGTGCCGTTGGTAATGGTACAAAAGACGAGGAGATGGTAGTTAAGAGTGGCGACACTGTATTATATGGCAAGTATGCTGGTACTGAGATTGAAGTTGACGGCGAGAAACTTCTCATGATGCGTCAAAGTGACATTTTGGCAATTGTTGAACAATAATGACATTATATATATTATAAGATTATGGCAAAGCTTATAAAATTTGATATTAAGGCTCGCGAGGAGCTCAAGAAAGGTGTTGACCAGCTGAGCAACGCTGTTAAGGTGACTTTAGGTCCCAAAGGTCGCAATGTGATTCTTGACAAGAAATTTGGCGCTCCCCACATCACTAAAGACGGTGTGAGCGTAGCTCGCGAGGTTGAACTCGAAGATGAATTCCAAAACATAGGTGCACAACTCGTTAAAGAGGTTGCATCAAAGACAAACGATGATGCAGGTGATGGTACAACAACTGCTACCGTGCTTGCACAGGCTATCGTTAACGAGGGTCTTAAGAATGTTGCTGCAGGTGCCAATCCCATGGATGTTAAGCGTGGTATTGACAAGGCTGTAAAGGTGGTTGTCAATGCTATCAAAGAGCAGTCTCAAGAGGTTGGTGACGACTTTGACAAGATTGAGAATGTTGCTCGCATCAGTGCCAACAACGATGAGGAAATTGGTAAGCTCATCGCCGAGGCCATGAAGAAAGTGAAACGCGATGGCGTTATCACCGTTGAGGAGGCTAAGGGCACCGATACTCATGTAGATGTTGTAGAGGGTATGCAATTTGATCGTGGTTACATTTCTCCTTACTTCGTTAACAACACCGAGAAGATGGAATGTGCTATGGAGCGTCCTTATATCCTTATCTTTGATAAGAAAATTTCAGGTCTCAAGGATATCCTTCCCTTGTTGCAAAGTGCTTTGCAAGAGCACCGTCCTATGCTCATCATCGCTGAAGATGTTGATGGCGAGGCTCTGGCTTCACTCGTAGTTAACCGCATTCGTGGTTCTCTCGAAGTATGTGCTGTTAAGGCTCCTGGTTTTGGCGACCGTCGCAAGGAAATGCTTGAGGACATCGCAATCCTTACTGGTGGTATCGTAATTAGCGAGGAGAAAGGCCTTACACTGGAGAAGGCAACTCTTGATATGCTTGGTACTGCCGAGAAGGTTCAGATCAACAAGGAGAACACTGTTATCGTCAATGGTGCAGGCGACAAGCAGGCTATTGCCGACCGCGTAGCTCAAATTCGTGCTCAAATTGAGATTACCAAGTCAACCTATGACAAGGAGAAACTCCAAGAACGTCTGGCTAAGCTCGCAGGTGGTGTTGCTGTACTTTACATTGGTGCTCCTAGCGAGGTTGAGATGAAGGAAAAGAAGGATCGCGTTGACGACGCATTGAGCGCAACCCGCGCTGCTGTTGCTGAGGGTATCGTTCCCGGTGGTGGTGTTGCCTATATCCGTTGCATCGAGGCTCTTGAAAATGTCAAGGGTGACAATGATGACGAGACTACAGGTATCAACATCATTCGTCGTGCAATCGAAGAACCCTTGCGTCAAATCGTTAACAATGCAGGTCTTGAAGGTGCGGTTGTCGTAAACAAGGTTAAAGAGGGCAAGGCCGACTTTGGTTACAATGCTCGTCTCGACAAGTACGAAAACCTCTTTGAGGCTGGCGTTATTGATCCTGCTAAGGTTACTCGTATTGCTCTTGAAAATGCAGCGTCAATTGCGGGCATGTTCCTTACTACTGAGTGCGTTATCGCCGAGAAGAAGGAAGAGGTTCCTGCTGCAGCTGGTGCTCCCGGTATGGGTGGCATGGGCGGCATGATGTAATTGAGAAATACATTAAATCTATATAGGTGTCGGACTGGTATGGTCCGACACCTTTTTTGTGTTTCTTGACAAGAAAACTTCAACGTTGGTAAAAATAGATGTGCCCTTAAAATAGGTGTAATTTTGCATTGTAATTATTAATCAACAAAAAACAATTGAATTATGGAAAAAGCAAAAATTTACAATGTAATCATCCTGGACAAGAGTGGAAGTATGTCATCAATACGCAAAGAAGCAGTTGACAGTGTAAACGAGACACTAGGAGCAATACGCTCGGTTGCCAAAAAGAATCCTGAGTGCAAGCAATATGTCAGTGTAGTGGCATTCTGTGGTTGCGAACTCAAGAATTTCTACACTAATACTATTATTGATGAGGTTAAGAATATTGATGCCAATGACTATACACCCTGTTGCACCACACCGTTGTATGACGCTGTAGGTTGCACGATTACCAAACTACACAGCGTAATGAATCAAGAGGAGAATGTAACAGCTTCGGTCACAATTATTACCGATGGTTATGAGAATGCTTCAAAGGAATTTAGCGGACGTGCCGTCAAAGCCCTGATTGAAGCCTATAAGAATGAGGGATGGATGTTTGCCTATATTGGTGCCGATCATGATGTGGAAGCAGTTGCGTTCTCTCTATCGATTGACAATACCTTGCAGTTTGAGAAAACTGCTGCTGGAATCAATGCTATGGCAAGCGAATTCAGGAATGCTTATTCATCTTGGTCAGAGGAAGTGGGCGAGTCGCTGTGTGATGATACCATGTCTAAATCAAACAAATTCTCACTTTTAAGAGCAAAGGGTAGGGGATTTTTCAAGAAATGATGATGGCATAATCTTTGCTATTCTTTAGTAAAATTAAATCTTAGGTTCTACTGGTTTTTCCAGTGGGACCTCGTATCGTCTTACAAGATTATGGCTGAATTACTAAATAAACTTGCCTCTTCTATGGAACTTGGGTTTGGCGAAATCCAGGTAGTTGGAAATGTTCCAAACCACATAGTTGAGTATATTCAACATCGGTTGGGAAAACCTTTCGGATTCTCGATCAATAAGTGTGAGTCACACTCTAATGTGTCGTTCGTTATTGCTCGCCGTTTTAATGTGGGTAATATCAATCATGATGGACGCATTATTCTAGAAATTCCCAATGAAAAGATCAGTAGAGAATTAGTAGATGAGTTTATTGAGGAATTCGTTGATGTTACAAGTCTTGAGAGTGGTGACTTGGTATTGAATTCAGAGGATTATGCTATCACTAGCATACCAAACTTGAATTTAGAAAATGTACAAATGCAAGACTGTGCGGTAGAGGCTGCACCTACACCTACATTACCTGCAAAAACAGCATCTCCTACACAGCCTCAAAATAAGCGTAAGTTAAGAAATTTTTTTGAAGAATTTTTACATTTTAATAATGCAAATAATGAGCATTATTTAGAGGTTGATTCGGTAGTTGAAGAGCAAGAAAATGTTTTACTAAAAGAGCGTAACGAGATTGACAGTAATCGTGCTGCTGAATTGGAAGAAATTCGTCGTGCTGTAATCCGTTATGTTACTACTTATCATTCTGATCCAAACGAATTTATCCAAGAACTTATTAGAGGTAAAATTGTGATGACTCCCAACGGGATAAGTCGTTTGACCGTTAATGCTGAAACTCATATTTTCCTGCCTGATTATGATGAGGCCGAAGTGAGAATGACTGCTATGGAGCGTTCATTATATATTCTATTTCTTTTGCATCCTGAAGGCATAAAGCAAAGTGATGTGTGTGACCATATTGATGAGTTGGTTTCGATATATGGCATTGTTAAGCCCGGTGCTCGAGAGGAGAATATTAAGCGATATGTTGAGAATGTTTGCAATGTAGGTTCCGATGCGTTGAGACAAAACATAAGTCGCATCAAGAAAGCCTTTAAGGATCTTATACCTAATGATGATATTGCGAGAAACTATTATATTAGCGGCGAACGCAACGGGATATATAAGATAGAGCTGGAGCGTGAAAAGGTTTTGCTTCCTGCCGTATTTACTTTGTGATAAGGAGATAATTAATAGTTAAATTACTGATATGTGGTGGTATGTCGCTGTGCGATGTATCACCACTTTTTACGTTGCTGTCACTGACTGGCAATTTGTTGAACAGTCTTATCGCTAATGTTTGACTATTCATTAGTATTTTTATGTAAAATTGGACAGTAATTATTGGTCTTTTTTATTGCATATAAGTCTAATTTTTTGTAACTTTGCACGTCTATGCACATAGTGCCCGCAAGGGTTATGTGCATGGTGTTTACAATCTGGGTATGTTTAATTATTTGAGTGTCAATATTTTATATGACATTTGAAGCACCAGAGGTATATACATAATTTAAAATTATTGCTCTTGAGTGGACGAAAAATTATGCGAAATCCCCGATTCTAAACGCTGGTATGCCATGCGTGTGACATTCAAGCGTGAACTAAATGTCAAGCAAATGCTTGATATGGAACATATCGAGAATTTCGTTCCTATGCGTCGTGAAACACGATTATTACGAGGAAGACGCACTCAGGTTATGGCTCCGGTGATTCATAATTTGATATTCGTCAAAGCCGAGAAGCAGGTTCTTCAGTCATTTAAGGCAAAGGTTCCGTACCTGCAGTACATGACCACTCGCCAGGGAAATAAAAGTATTCCCATTGTGGTGCCAGAATGGCAGATGGAGAATTTTATCTCGGTCTCTCAAAGTGATGACAGGAACTTAATGTATTTTGACTCTAGTGAAGTTAATTTGGCAGCTGGCTCTGCTGTGTGTATTCACGGTGGACCCTTTGATGGACTTAAAGGCACTTTTGTCAAGATTAAAGGTAAACGCAGCAAAAAGGTCGTGATAGCTGTACAAAATGTTTTGGCAGTTGCAATTGACACCTTTAATTGCGATTTTATGGAGATTATTAAATGATGAACATTATATTTTTAGTTGCAATAATACTTGCATTTGTTATGACATGGTTTTTAATGCCCATCGTCATCAAGTATGCAGTTAAAAGATCTATTATTGATCAACCTAACGAACGCAAGATACACGAGGGCAACATTCCGCGTATAGGTGGTGTTGTCTTTGTCCCCATAGCATTGTTCCTTTCGTTGGTTGCACTGTTCCCCGTATTGATTCAGTTTATTCCCATTGATGTTCGTATTAACTTTGCGTTACAAATCTTGGCTATACTCCTTTTATTTGTTGTAGGGTGTATTGATGACATCAAGGGATTGAGATATCGCAATAAGTTTATTGCTCAGTTCATTTCTGGTGTATTGCTTTGTTGCTCAGATTTGTATATTACAAATTTGCATGGAGTATTTGGGATATATGAGATTCCTGAGATGTGTGGTTGGGCTATAACCGTATTTGCAGTAATATATTGCACAAATGCATTTAACTTTATCGATGGTGTTGATGGTCAGGCAGCTTTGCTTGCAATTACAGCGTTTGTATATTATGGCTTTGTGCTGATGTCAGGTTCTGGCATTATATACATTCCCATTTGTGTGATTATGATTGTTTGCCTAATGGTTTACCTGCGTTACAACGTATGGGGCAATCCTGAGAATCAAACCAAGACATTTATGGGTGATGCTGGTTCGTTGTCATTAGGTTGCTTAATTTTAATTTTAGGCTGTGTTGTCAATTCAACTAATGTCATTGATGAATCTCAAGGTGTAAATGTTTTCATTAAAGCGTTTGCGCCTTTGTTTTTGCCATGTCTCGATGTTGTGCGCGTTGTGATACATCGCTCACGTGAGGGACGTAATTTATTTGAAGCCGATAAGAATCATATACACCACAAACTGCTTGCTTATGGCTGGTCGCCTAATAAGGTTAGCATGTCAGTATGTGTTATGAATGTTGTTATTATACTGTTGTCAATTGTCATGGCAAGATACTTGAATTGCAATATTGTAATCATAGTTCTCCTTGCTTTGTGGACAGCACTTAATATGTGGCTTACAAAATCAATTATGAAAAATAAAAGGACAATGATATGAAAATTAAACATTTAATTTTAGGAGCTTTTGCAGCTCTTTTAATCAGCTCTTGCTCTACGCCGCAATTGGGATATTTCCAGGGTGTGCAATCAGGGCAATCATTTGATGTCTCAAAACCTACTTTCGTTACATTGCAGCCTGGTGATAAGCTGTCAATTCTGGTAAGTAGCAAGGATCCTAATCTTGCGTATTTGTTCAATTTGCCCATTGTAGGTCACTACAGGACATCGTCATCAGAGCAAAGTCTCAACTCTAATCAGATTGCTAGTTATACTGTTGACGCTAAAGGTTTTATCGATTTTCCTATTTTGGGTGAAGTACAAGTGGCAGGTTGCACTAGAAAAGAAGTTGCGCTAATTATTAAGAATAAACTTATTCAACAAGAGCTTTTGAAGGATCCTGTTGTTGTAGTTGATTTCCTCGATTTGACATATGGCGTGATGGGTGAAGTGAAAAGTCCTGGTCGTTATGGATTTGATCATGACAAGTTGACGATCCTTGATGCTTTGAGTCGTGCTGGTGACTTGACTATTTATGGTGTGCGTGAAAATGTTTTGGTTGCACGTGAGGATAACGGTAAGCAAACTTACTATCGCATTAACTTGACAAATGCTGATGAATTGTATTCGTCTCCTGTATTTTATTTGAAACCAAACGATATTATATATGTTGAACCCAACGTTAAGCGTGTTAAAGAGTCAACTGAAGTAGGTAATGCATTCTCTCAACCCTCATTGTGGATCTCTGTTGCTTCTTTGTTGACATCAATTATGGTTCTTGTTTTTAAATAATTGAAAAATGGATAATCAAACTATTAATAAGCATAATGATGAATTTGCCGATGATGCTTTAAAAGTACAGGAGTGGATAGGTTATCTGGTAAAAAAGTGGAGATGGTATTTATTCTTCATTATTGTATCATTATTGTGTGGCTCATTCTACTATCTTACATCTGAGCCGTTCTATGTGAGAAAGGCTGCTGTATTGATTACCGACAATGAGTCATCTTCTATATCTAATCAGTTTAGTCAGTTCTCTGCATTTGGCGTGTCAGCTGGTCGCAGTAATGTCTATAACGAAATTCAAACGTTTATATCTCCATCCTATATGTTGGATGTGGTTAAGCGTGAAAATCTTGAGATTGAATATAGAGTTGAAGGTTTCTTTAGACAAAGCGTAATCTATGGTAAAGACCTGCCCATCAAAGTTCTTTTATCTGATTTAAAAGATGAAGATGTAGCTCGTTTTAAAGTTGAAATATTGAAAGATAATTCTTTGCAATTATCTGACTTTCAAATTAAGACTGAAGATAGCAACGAGTTTCAGGCTATAAATAAAGTTGTCAAAGGATCTTTTGATAAATTCATCTCAACCCCTATAGGTAAAGTTCTTATTTCTAAGTCTGAGTATTATGCTACTAAGCACCATGATGTAATTTTGGTGAATAAGGGTTCGTTACTTGATGTGACTCATAAGTATGTATCTCGTCTTGATGCTGATTTGAATGAGCAAAAGGCCTCTGTAATTGGTCTTGAACTTCATGATGAGTCACCAAAGCGTGCCGAAGATATCTTAAATACTCTTGTTGATGTATATAATAGCAAGTGGATGGACGATATCAACCAGCAGGCCGTTAGTACATCAAAATTCATCGACGAGGAGTTAGCTCAAATTGAGAGCGAATTAGGTAATGTAGATGCAAATATTGCTGATTATAAGAGTGCAAACAATATTCCTGATATACAAGCATCAACCCAACTTAACATACATAGATCAGAGAGTCTTAACTCTCAGCGTATGGAGTTGAATAATCAAAAGTATATTGCTTCATATATTCGTAATAAGCTGTCTAATGAGACTACTAAATATGAATCTCTGCCAGCTAACTCTGGTATAGAGAGCTCTTCAATTGACGCTCAAATCTCGGCTTACAACACTCTATTGTCTCAACGCAATAATTACATTGCTAATAGTGGTGCAAATAACCCTATAGTTCTTGAACTTGATCAAACTCTATCTGCTACAAGAAAATCAATTATATCGGCACTTGACAATGTGATTGTAAACTTGAATAATCGCATTGCTGATGTTAAGGGTGTAGAGGGTGCAACAAATCGCCAGATTTCAGAAAGCCCAATTCGTGCAAAATATTTGTTGAGTGTTGAGCGTCAGCAAAAAGTTAAAGAGCAGCTTTATGTGTTCTTGCTGCAGAAGCGTGCCGAGACACAAATGACTAAGGCTTACAACTCTAAGACTAAGTTGCTTAATCCTCCAGCAGGTGCTAAGAGACATGCATATCCTGTGAAGATTAATGTGCTGTCGATTTCTTTAACACTTGGTCTGTTGCTCGCAACTATGTTACTTACGCTCATGTACAATATGGATACAACAGTACATAGTCGCAAGGAGATTGAAATGCTTACGATGCCATTCATTGGTGAGATTCCTCTTAACTACAAGAGCTATTCAGGTTTGCTGTCATTCTTGAATAAGCGTAAGGAGGTTCGCGAAATCGTTGTTAAGGATAAGAGCAACGACTTAATCAACGAAGCATTCCGTGTCGTAAGAACCAATTTGGAGTTTGTCGTTGGTAAAGAGCGCAAATCTAATGTGATCATGTTTACTTCGGCATTCCCAGGGTCTGGTAAGACATATATTTCTACAAATCTTTCAACAGCTTTCGCTATTAGTGGCAAACGTGTACTTTTGATTGACCTTGACTTGCGTAAGGGTACATCATCAAAGTTGATAACTAGTTCGACTATTGGCGTCTCTAATTACTTAAGTGGTAATGTTGAAAATATCAATGACATTATAATCAAGGATTCAATTACTTCTAACTTTGATGTTATTCCTATTGGTGTCATACCTCCCAACCCCACTGAGCTGTTGTATAGCGATCGCTTGTCTACACTGATTGATGCTGTTAAGGATCAATATGATTATATATTCTTGGATTGTCCGCCACTCGGTATTGTTGCTGATGCGTCGATTATCACTAAGATGTGTGATATGACTATCTTCATTATCAGAGCCGGATTATTTGAGCGTAATATGTTACCCGAAATTGACTCTTATTATAAAGAGAAGAGATATAATAACCTTTGTATCCTGCTTAATGGTGTTAAGGAAGAATATCACCCCTATGGCAGATATGGAGATTATGCTTGATGATGTTACGATTTATAAATAGATAATTTTTATAGAATGAAAGCTTGTTTTTTAGGCCTAGGCTACATAGGTCTTCCCACTGCAATCATCGCGGCTAATAATGGTATTGAGATTGTAGGTGTGGACGTTAACCCTAAGGTGGTCGAGATGACCAATCAGGGTAAAATGCACATTATCGAACCCGGTATGGAGCAGTTGCTTCAAGAGGTTGTTAATAGTGGTATGCTCAAGGCTGTGTTAAAGCCTGAGGTTGCAGATGCTTATTTTATGGTTGTACCCACTCCATTCAAGGGCAATCATCAACCTGACATATCATATGTTGAGGCAGCAACACGCACTGTAATACCTTATCTTAAGGAAGGCGATTTATATGTGATTGAATCTACATCTCCTATTGGTACAACTGAGAAGATGGCCGATCTTATATATTCTCGTAGACCTGAGTTGAAAGACAAGATTCATATTGCATATTGCCCCGAACGTGTTTTGCCTGGCAATGTTATTTATGAGTTAGTCAACAATGATCGTGTAATAGGAGGTCTTACTCCCGAGGCTGCAGAGAAGGCATCAGCATTTTATTCAAAATTTGTCAAGGGTAAGTTACATGTTACAAATGCCCGTACAGCTGAGATGTGTAAACTTACTGAAAATTCAAGTCGTGATGTCCAGATCGCATTCGCCAATGAACTCTCACTGATTTGTGACAAGGCCGACATCAATGTATGGGAACTTATAGAACTTGCTAACAAGCATCCACGAGTTAACATACTTCAACCCGGTTGTGGTGTAGGTGGACATTGTATTGCTGTTGATCCATATTTCATTACAGCTGCTTTCCCACAAGAGGCCAAGATGATTGCACAGGCTCGTGAAACCAATAATTATAAAGCGCAGTTCTGTGCTGAAAAGGTTAAGAACCTGATGCTCCAGTTCGAACTTGAAAATGGTCGTCAACCCAAGGTCGCTATGATGGGCCTTGCATTCAAACCAAATATCGATGACTTGCGTGAATCTCCCGCTAAACGTATTACAGCTGAAGTAATGCAGAGTTTCAGCAACGCTGATATAATGGTTGTAGAACCAAACATAACTGAGCACAAGGTATTCAAGCTTACAAATTATAAAGAGGCTTATGAACAAGCCGACATTGTTGTTTTCTTGACTGCTCATGATGAATTCAAAACTCTTGAGCGGAATGAAGACAAGAAGATACTTGACTATTGCGGTATCTTCAAGAAATAGAACACTTAAGTAAGAGATGTTACTGAGTTTCGCAGTATATACAGGATTAGCTCTTATCCTTTCATTTTTGGGGTGGCACATTTCACAACGTGAGAATCGCCTTATAAAATGTGGAGGAGAAGAGTTGCCTTTTTATAGCTGGGAGATTGTAATATCAATTATTTTATTTGCTGTCGTAGCTGGAGCTCGTTATAAGACTGGCTATGACTATATTGATTATCTGTCACAATACATTCAGTTGCGTGATTTTGGCGGATTTTCACGACACGATTATGAAGTTGGATTTGTCTTCATTAGCAAAGCTTTTGCCGCTATCAAGGTCCATGAGTTTTTCTACTTTGCATTTTGGGCTGCTCTCCAATTAGGCCTTTTTTATTACGCATTCCGCAAGAACAAGTCACTGCTGCCCTGGTTGGCGTTGTTAATAATGCTGGGAGGATATTTTGTTGGCTGGATGAACACTATACGTCAGGTTGTAGTGGAGTGCGCATTTGTTGCCTTGATTCCAATGTGCACATCGTGGCGTAAGACATTGTTGGCATGTTTAATATCGTTGTTATTTGCGACAATACATATTACTGCTATTTTTATAGCAGTATATTTGCCTATAATGTATGCAACAAGTACTAGAGAATTGCCTCGTAAATATAGCTTGGCCATTTTTGTTATCTTTATTGCTTTAGGTGTTTATCCATTCTGGTTTAAGTGGATTGGTGCAGATCTTATATCATTGTTTGAAGTACTTAATCATAAGTATGTTCACATAATTGAGAGATTGCTTGATGGAGGATTTAGAATATGCTCTTGGGGGCCTACTCACATTATGTTAGTTCTAAGTCAAGCACTTGTCTTGTGGTTTTATCCAACGGTTAAGGAGGATAATGAGGATGATAAAATTCTAAAACACTATTATTTTCTCTCATTTTGGGGAATGTGTTTAAGTAACTTGTTGATTAATACAAAGAATGATTTTCTACGTCCTGTAGAGTACTTGTCATTGTGTACTGTGGTTATGATGGCATACACAATGCGTACACTTTATCGCAAGAAGTTGTACATTGCTTTATCCCTTCTGTGCATCTGTACATTTTCAACTATATATATAGCAGTCATGAAGGCTACCTATATGCCCACCGATGTCAATGTCCCATTCTTGTATAATATTCTTTTTCTAAGGTAATGAGAATATCGATAATTATATCAGTATACAAAGCCTCTGATTTTATTGAAGAATGTGCAAAGTCTCTATTTAATCAGACATACAAGGACATTGAATACGTTTTTGTAGACGATGCCTCACCCGACGATAGTATAGACAAACTTAATGCTCTTATTGACAATCAGTATAGTTCATTGCGTGATAATGTAATAATTTTACGTAACAAGATTAATAGTGGTTGTTCTTTTTCTCGTAAGGCAGGAATGCAGGTCGTATCTGGCGAATTTATGATATTTGTCGATAGTGATGACACTGTTACTCCTGACTATATTGAGAAACTCGTAGCTAGTGTTGAGCATAATCAGTCCGACCTTGCTATATGTGATATTGAATATAGATATGAC